>SFMO01000175.1 GCA_004554385.1 Ruminococcus flavefaciens | reverse complement strand
TGTTAAATTACTGTAAAATCCCGGTGTTTCGATAATAGAGCCTACTTTGCTATAAAGGGTATGGATATTTTCCTTATAGTTTGTGCCAAACAAGCGTACCGTTCCCTCCGTTGGGAAAGCAAGCTGCAACATCATTTTCATTGCTGTGGTTTTGCCTGCTCCGTTTCTGCCGAGAAAACCATAAATTTTGCCCTTTGGCACATGAAGATTTACCTTATCGACAACGGTGGCTGTTCCGTATCGCTTCGTAAGATTTTCTGTTTCAATGATATAATCCATATTTGATTCTCCTTTCCGTGGGTTGCTGTTCTTGTTTTCGCTGACCACAATCTTATTATCCACGAGTATTGCATAGAAGTCAAGAAATCTACCGTCACAATGCCGACACAATAGATGTCAGCACGAAAAAAGCTCCGACACTTATCGTGTCAGAGCCTATTTTAAAGGGTTTATGGCATTTTACTTTGTTTGGGTTTGCTTTATCCAGACAAATATTTTAGCAACAAATAGCAGAAACATAAGGGCGGTTACATAGGGTTGTCTTGCCGCAGCGAAGAAGCAGATAAAAAGCGTACTCAGCACGAGAGAGCATTTTGTGATTATGTTGCTCCATGATTCCTTTTCAAAACAAACACACATCAGTTTCGCTATCCCAAGTGCAATCAAAACAATAAAAACAATCCAATAGATTGCAAGATATATTGGGGTAGTGTTTGTAAATGAAAGTAGATTGACAGAATAAATATATCCGTCAACAAGGTTACCATACAACGGCAAAAGTATAAAAGTAACCGCCATCATATCTAATATTCCATAAATGAAACTGTAAATTTTTTTCAAGTTGGAACGATTTTCAGTTTCGGCAAGTGTAATCAGTTCTTCGCCCGATAGCAGTTCATCTATGGTCACAGAAAAGAATTTAGAAATACACTTGAGCGACTCAATGTTAGGGTAACCCTTGCCGCTTTCCCATTTTGAAATGGCTGTTCTTGATACATATAATTGCTCCGCAAGTTGTTCCTGCGTTAAGTTCTTTCCAGTCCTAAGCTGTTGTAGCTTTTCATTAAATTCCATGATTCTCCTCCTGTTTGTTCCTTGTTTTCATACGTCCATCAACGGGTTTTTCTGCATCTTTTGGTATCATCCATGCACGACCAAATTTTTCAGTTCCGTCAATGCGATTTTCCTCACATAATTTTTGTATCCGTCTTTCCGATATGCCCCATTTTTCAGAAGCGGCTTTCACAGAAATGTAATCCATAATATCAACTTCCTTTCGCAAAGAGTATATAATTATTATATACGGAATGACGAATAATAGCAAGTTTCTCTCCACTAATACGAAATTATACACTACTAAACATAAAATCATACTTCGTTCAAATATCATCACCCGAAATGTACAATGATATAGGATGATATTGATGTAAATACTCCTTTTCGTCGATGGTAACTATCAAAACAGAATCAGCAGGATTGAGCAGACGCTTGGCGAGCTTCAGTCGCTTCTCCATCATGGAAAGCCATTTGCTATCCGGTGTGAGTAATCGCCCATTGTCCCGGTCACAACGGAGCTGTTCATATTCCTCAAGCTGCTTCTTTGTAATTGTCGGCATTGAAATTCCTCCTATAAATAAAAAATGAGCCGGTCAATAAACCGACACCCCTAACGACACCGCGACACCCCTACGGTTATGCGGCAGTATTTTGTATCAAATAGCGAGTCTTAATTTCAAGAAAGGTGAGAGAAGCGAGCTTGTTGCGGAACTGCTCCAGCCTGTCCTTGCGTGTCTTGTTGACCTTGACCTCACTGATCGCATCGAACTCTGCTCTCAGATCATCAAGGAACAGCGGGTCGATGACCTTATGGATATTCTCGATAGAGGTATAGTGCATACCGCCGCTGCGCCTTGTTTCGGGGTTCAGGGTACTCTCAAACACCGCACCGAAGATCGTCGGGCTGATCTCCGACCAGTCGAATCCGGCACTTGCCTTGTCAATCAGCAGATCAACGATTTCCTCTGTGAACCGTGGAATCTCGATGTTCTCGTCAGCGAACAGCCCGCCGTTTACATAGGGGAACGCTGCAAGGTCATCATCCATGTAGGGGTCACGGTCTTCCGGCTTCTGGTCGAGCACATGAAACAGCTCTATAAGCGCCTTGCGGACATCCTTCGGCTGAAACTGCCTCAGATACTGCCCGAACATCTCATGAGAGCCGAATATCCCTGCATCCTCCGCATACAGGCAGAATACCAGACGCACGCAGAGCATATTCAGGCTTTTGAGCGTTTCGGGGCTGTCGGGGGTCTTGTACTGCTTGATAAGAGCATCATACAGCTTGCCTACGAGGTTTCCTGCATCAATGGATATCTGCTCTTCCTTTTTCAGCAGCTCCGACTTCTGCACCGTCAGGAACTGCAACTGATAGAACTGCTTCGGGAGGTCTTTCAGCAGTATCTCGTCAGGTTCGGCGTTCGGCTTGTTCATGTTATAGATCAGGATACGCTCGAAGTTAGAGACGATAATCCACCTCGCACGTTCCTCATACGGCAGATAGTTATTATATCGGAAAGCCTGACCGTAGGGAGTGAGCTTCTCGCCGTCCGACTGCACAGCGGTCTTGCCGAGCTTCACATGAGCGCCCTTCTGCTCGATCAGAACCTTCGTCGCAGGGATATAGCCGTCTATGAACTTGGTGTTCTTCTCCACCACAACAGGTTTCTCAAACTGTATCAGCGCTGTCGGGTTCTCGACACCCAGTACGTTCTGTAGCAAATCTATCCAGAAAAGCTGTGTTTCCTGCTTCTCATCACCTTTGCCAGCCCAGCGCTCGGTAAATGCCTTGGCGGCTTTTTTCTGCTCTTTGTCGGTCATGTGATTACCCCCTTGACGCTCATGTTTATTGCCTTTTATTATATCACAATTTGTCAAAAAGTTCAACTGCTTTTATGGGATTATTCAGCATTTTTACTGTTGTAATAACTTTGACTCCAGTGGAATCAAAGTCTCTCTCAGCCCTTTCTAAAGTGTACCCCAAACCGTGGACAAAATTTTGCAACCATGGACAGA
>SFMO01000174.1 GCA_004554385.1 Ruminococcus flavefaciens | reverse complement strand
GACTGACCTTGAGCTTGGAATACTGGTTGCAGAACTTGCTAAAAGCATTAGCGGTGAATTAAGTGAGAATGAAAAACTATGTGATCCCGCAGCAGGAAGCGGAAATTTAATCAGTTCTGCAATAGGCGTCTTCAATATATCCTCAAGCCAAATAGTAGTTAATGATATTAACAGCAAGCTTTTGGAATTACTATCATTAAGACTCGGTTTAGGCTTTCCAAAAACAATATGTAAAACAACATCTCCTACAATAGAATGCAAAAATATAGCGGATATTGACAGCTCTTTTTTTGCTGATGTTAAGGTTGTTGTTATGAATCCTCCTTTTGTGGGTGGAATATATTGCGTTGATCGCAAGCCTCCTCTCTATAAAAAGATACGGGAATTAACAAAAGCTACTCCCATTTCCGATGTCGGTCAAATGCCGTTAGAGGGAGTATTCCTTGAATTAGTCACTCATTTAGTACCAAAGGGAACTACCATAGCGTGTATTATATCAAAAACTCATTTGATGGGTAGAGGTCCAGAATCACAGGCGATACGGAGAATCATACTTAACAAGTTCGGACTAAGAATCGTTTTCACCTACCCAGGCAAGGAGATTTTTGATAAGGTTACGAAAGATACTTGTGTTATAGTTGGTAAAGCTATGACACCAAGTGAGTCGGTCAATATCTATTCGAGTTATGATAAAGTTCCCGATATAGATACACATACTTTTGCGGAATCCTTAAAAGTTTCTCTTACTGAATCGTTCAAACCAATAATGGCTGGAATACTTGCAAAATCAGTGCAGGCTGAAAAACTCAAACAATGTATTGCAGACGGTTGGCGAGAATTAAACAGCGAGATGATTGAGGCGATCGAGTTTACAGACAGACATCTGTATTCATTAGCACAATTTGTCAAGCTTGACGATTTAAAAATTCCAATCAAAAGAGGAACTGCCGGTAATAATGGTGGAAGCGACTTACTATTCTTTGATTCAAACACAGCTTTATTTAATAAGCACAAAACATCAGTCTCTCTTGGAGTTGCAATGAGAAATGCTTATTATGACTCGTTAGATATAGGCTCAGGTGATTCCAAGTTTTTAGTTGAATCAAAATCATCAGCACAGGCTATTGATGATGTGTTGACGGATTATTTAGCAATTCCGCTTAAGCCAGGTAAGCAGCCTAAGAAATCAAAAAGTAAAGCTGATTTGATGGCTATTCTAAAAAAAGAGGGAGCTAATATTTTCAAGGGAAATGCGGTATTAATCCCCAGAGACATAAGAAAGAATGGAAAAATATACTACTCTAAAAGTCCTGTATATGTTTCGACTAATTTTATCGTATGTAATTTTGCTTCTCCTGATGCTGCCTTGCTTGTATCAACTTGGATGACTACTGTTTTCTATCAGCTTATTTGTGAAGTATCGTCAAAAGACCAAGAAGGCGCTCGTAAAATGGAAAAGAAGGATATTCTAACAACACTAATTCCTGATCTTAGTAAGGTATCTGACGATTTGGTCAAGGCAGTAAAAGCAGAAAAGGATAATATTACTTTCTTAGATTTGCAAAACCCTGTAATTAGAAAAATTGACAGGATGTGGGCAAAGGAGCTATTTGGTAATGATGCAGATACAATACTTGATGAAGCAGTGCGATTGCTTGAATATTTAGCAAGGAAACGAAATCCATAAGTCAAATATCCTTAGCCTATTGGCGCACCCGTTTTCCGTTCCGCACAAGTTCGATTAGGCATTGTGGAGCATACCACAACAGGCACAAACCCTATTGGAACTGAATAACCGCAAGCTCTCGGAAACGCTCTGTAAGCGTTTCTGAGGGCTTTTTCTTTTCAGCGGTTAGTTTTCCGCTCCGCAATGGTGGACGGCTCTGAGGGAAATTTCCGTTCGCCATACGGTCAAGCTTAGGTCTGCTCGGTGATGCCGTGAGTGATTTCATACTCACGCACACGACGGTAAAAGGTATTTGCCG
Source organism: Ruminococcus flavefaciens (assembly GCA_004554385.1). GTDB lineage: Bacteria > Bacillota > Clostridia > Oscillospirales > Ruminococcaceae > Ruminococcus > Ruminococcus flavefaciens_T. Next base: position 1,364 of record SFMO01000174.1, on the reverse strand, counting down.
ACATACCCATTCTCCGCATAAAGTCCCTGCCCGTAATGTTCTTCGACTTCCATTCCCCATAGAGCTGCCCGAACCTCGTCCAGTCGGTGGGGATAGGCTTTCGCCCGGTGTACTTGCCCTGTGCCTTAGCGATCTCGATGCCCTCACGCTGTCGCTGTTTGAGCTGCTCACGCTCCAACTGAGAGAGAGCTGCGAATACGGTCAACATGAATTTGCCCGTAGGCGTGTCGGTGTCGATCTTCTCCTTGTGGCTGATGAGGGTAACACCTTTTTCGGTGAGTGTGTCGATGATGTTCAGCAAGTCCTTTGTAGAACGTCCCAGGCGGCTGATGCTCTCGATATAGAGGGTATCGCCCTCACGTACATAGTCCAGCATTGCCCTGAGCTGAGGGCGGTCTGCGTTTGCTCCTGACAGCTTTTCGGAGAAGATGCGGTCAACCTGATAACCGCACATGATCTCCTGCTGTCTCGCTGTTTCCTGATGCTCCGTAGAAACACGGATATAACCTATTTTGCTCATAGTATCGTCCTTTCTTTATTCAAGTGTATTTTTATTTCTGTGTTTCGCCTGTGTCCTCTGACGGCTTTTCTCCCTCTCACGCTTCATGTACTGCTCATTAAGATACTGGCGCACCTGTCGGGTATACCGAAATGCCGTGTCATGTTTGAGAAGATATGCCTTGTGTTCGGGCATAATGGCTTTACGCTTATCTTTCAACTGCTTTGACAGCGCTGCAAGCTCGCTCCGCTTGGGTGCTTTGCCGTCAACATAAAAAGCCTTGATATGCTCGGTGATGTACTTGTCGGCTTCTTCATAAGCGTCGATAGCAGCAGCGTTCTTCTTGCGGAAATGTTTTTGCGTAAACGCTGACCGTTCCTGATATTCCTTGTATGTAGCGGAATTGTCGGAACGCTGTTTCATCATTGCAAGGAGCTTATCAATCGCTGTGTACTGTGCTTTCAGCTCGGCAACTTCATCGGTGTGATCTTCGGGCGAATGGATATTGTGCATAAATCCACCAAACTCACTTAACGACATAATGCCGACAGCTTCAAGCTCTGCAATGATCTTGTCGCTGTCACGCATACCCCTGACCTCTGCCCACGGATCTTTTTTCTTTTCAGGTGCTTTACTCTCCGTAGGTGTGGGCTGTGGTGTCGGGGTAGGCAGTTCAGGTTTCGGCTCGGTGGGCTTGGCAGCAGTTGCGTTAAGCATATCAAGCTGTGCCTGCCGTCTTGCTCGTCGGGCTGCAAAGAACTTCTCCACCTGTTCCGCAGCAGCTTTCCTCCTTGCGGTTTCACTCTTTTCTGTGATAGTATTAGGCTCGGCAGATTGTTTCGGCTTTGTCGGTGCGGTGACTGTC
>SFMO01000173.1 GCA_004554385.1 Ruminococcus flavefaciens | reverse complement strand
TTTCTCCCAGAATTATTTTATACTAACAAAGGCAAAGCACAGATTTATTCTGTTGAAGCGTCAACCATTTTTCACATATACGTGAATTCCCAAAGTAACTTCCACTGTGGAAGTTACTTTGGGAATTCACTCAGACTGAAGACAAAAACACCTAAAGCAGAGTTAAGCAATCGTGCATAGCTCTGCTTTTCTGTTGCAGATTAACGAGTTCAGGAAATGGGCAGCAAAAGCTCGCCAATAATAGAAAAAGGAGCAAAAAGAAGATGTTATATCTCTTTGTTTCTCAAGCATTCTTGCTAACTTTTTCAGATTTAAGCACGAATATGTCAGTGCGGCCTTCATTGCCATCCGCGCCTTACCGATCATTTGAGTGTATCTGAAACCGTGTTGTTCTTTGGCAGTTCCAAACAGTCTTTCTATCGTCTCTTTTCGCAGATCATACAGTTCCTTATTGCCGAGCGTGTGCCGCAGATCTTCGCATCTCTCTATGTAATCCTGCCAAACGTGCCTCGTCACTACCTTGACGTGATTGGAGCTGTTCGTACATTGTTTCAGATAAGGACAGCTTTCACAATCGGATGCGCAGCTTTTGTATTCCCTGTATCCGTCACGATTTGTTGTTGAATATTTAAGTACCTTATTGTTTGGACATAAATAGCAGTCATAGTATTCATCATAAACATATTCGTATTTGCGAAAGTATCCCGATTTTGTCATTGGACGTACATAAGGAAAAATCGGATCGATCCCTGCGTCGATAAGCATTTTCGCTATCGCAGGAGTTTTGTAGGCTGCGTCGGCTATAAGCTTTTTGATCTGTGCAATATCAAGCTTGTCAAGCAGACCTTTGAACGTCCTGCTGTCATGCAGGTTACCCGGTGCAACCGAAAAGCCGAGCACCCAGCCGTGCTTATCGCAGGCTGTTTCTACCGAATATGCGAATACCTGTTTGTGTTCGCCTTTGTGAAACCATCCGCTCTCAGGGTCTGTAGTACTGCGCTTTTCTTCCTTGACGTCGCTTCCCCCGGATCCGTTTTCGTCGCTGTCGTCATCGCTGTCTTTCTTTTCGCGCAGAGGTTTTTTTCCGTGTTCCGCACGGTCTCCTTCTATCTCTTCGCTGAGCTGCCGGGCGTAAAACTTTGCTTCTTCTTTAACTACCTCTTTCGTGTATTTCTTGTTGTTGGCACAGGCTTTTACATGAGTGGAATCCACAAATACTTCACTCTTATCCACGAAGCCATACCGGCAGCATTCCTCAAGTATATGCGTGAATATTTGCTCGAAAAGATCCGTCCCTTTGAACCTTCGCGTGTAGTTCTTTCCAAATGTTGTAAAATGCGGCACGTTGTCCGTCAGGTCCAGTCCAAGAAACCATCTGTATGCCACATTGACTTCAATATCCCTGATCGTCTGTCGCATACTGCGTATCCCATACAGATATTGTATTATCGGGATCTTGATCAATGTGACCGGATCGATGCTCGGCCTTCCCGTTTCGTGACTGTACCTGTCTTTAACAATATCGTAAATAAAACTCCAATCGATCGCTTCCTCGATCTTGCGAAGCAAATGATCCTTCGGTACAAGATCATCTATGCAGACAACCTGCATTTGCTTCCTTTCCTTTGTCCCTTTAGTTATCACTGCAGCTGCTCCTTAACTTGCTGCCTTATTATACCATTTTTTATACATCCTATCAAGAAAAAAAGACAAAACCTACGAGATGTCTGCGGGCTTTGTCTTCAGTCTGAGCCATGCCGAAACGGCATGGCTGTTTTCGGTAGAAAGCGTAATCGTTATGCAACAATATGGCTGACAATGTCGTTCACAGTGTGCATTTCATCTTCGTCACCATCGATAATGATATCAAAGATATCTTCAAGCTCATTGAGCAGCTCGGTAAAGTCAAGCTTTCCAAGTCCAAATTCAGCCAGATCGGAATCCGGTTTTATGTCAGCCGCATCCATGCCTGTGGTGCTGCTGATAAGTTGCCTGACGGCTTCAAAATCGTTCATAAATCGCTCCTGAAATAAAAAATAGGTTATAAAGTCGAATTATCTTATGTGCA
>SFMO01000172.1 GCA_004554385.1 Ruminococcus flavefaciens | reverse complement strand
TATTGCCACTCCTTGTTCCTCCTGTACACAAGCTCTTTCTCTTATTATACAGGATTTTTATTATTAGTGGCTCACTTTTTTATTATCATTTTTGCCCTGACTGGCTCAGTTTTATTTTAGCATACATACTTTAATTATAGGTCTTTTTAAGACATGGACATTAGCCTTGTTTCCTTTCTATTTATTAATCGTTTTTATTATTTGGATAAATGATATTGGAAATGACGAAAAAAACAATGATTTATTATGGCGAACTGATATGATAATGATTCCGAATGTATTTGATAGATATAAAACTATGAAATATTGGGAGCTTTCTCAAATGCTTGAAAAAGCAGGTTTTTATAATATTCAAGTAATTCCTATGGGGGATGTTGTTTTTGGAATATTAAAGGGGGATGGGTGTGTAGATAGAATTATTATAAATGACCAATTAGTAATCTCAAATGATAAAATGTATCCAGCTGGTTCAAAAGTTGTTATTTATTATCATAGCAAAAGAATGTAAAAAATCCTCTCTTTTTTGAGAGGATTTTTTATGTTATCTGTACTTGTATACGGTAGCTGCCTCAAAACCATCAAGCAGGGTAGTCATTCTGCCGAATGCCATGCCTGTACCCTTAGCAACGCAGTTTATTGAGTCCTTGGCGATATTGCAGTTTATGCCGAGTGTGCGCTTGATTAGCTGAGTAAGTCCGCCAAGCAGAGCGCCGCCGCCTGTGAGCAGGAGACCGTTGTCGTAGATGTCTCCAACAAGCTCGGGGGGAGCTTCTTCAAGGACCTTGCGGATAGCCTCCATAATAGCGAAGGTGTCGTCCTCGATAGCTTCAAAGAGCTCTGTTTCACTGAGAAGCACCTGCGCGGGGAGACCCTTCAGCAGGCTTCTTCCTTTGACGATGTAGGTCATCTCGTCACTGGGGTCATAGAGGTTGCACAGCTCTATCTTTACCTTTTCGGCAGTTCTCTCACCGATAAGGAGCTTGTACTTGTTCTGGATATACTTGATGATAGAGCGGTCGATAGCATTGCCTGCCACCTTGACAGTATGAGACCTTACCACACCATTCATGGAAACTATGGCAACGTCTGTAGTACCGCCGCCTATATCGACTATCATGTGTCCCTTTGCCTTTGTGATGTTTACGCCTGCGCCTATCATAGCGGCAATAGGCTCCTGAATGAGGTATACCTGCCTTGAACCTGCGCTCTTTGCGGCTTCCACAACTGCACGGCTCTCGATGTCGGTGATGAACGAGGGTATGCAGATGACTATACGGGGCTTCATAAGCTGTTTGCCTGTGACCTTAAGAATGAACTCGCGTATCATACTGTGAGTGAGGTCATCGTCGGAGATGACTCCCTCGCTGATAGGACGTCTTACGGCGATATAGTCGGGGTTCCTGCCTATCATCTCATAGGCTTCCTTGCCTACAGCAAGGACTCTTTCGGTTCTGGTATTGAAGGCTATGACAGAGGGCTCGCTGAGAACAACGCCCTTGTTTCCCATAGTCATAACGATATTTGAGGTACCGAGGTCGATACCGATATCAGTATTTGCCATTTTTTATCTTCCTTTCTTACTGCCCGAAGGGGGAACTGCTCTTGCTTGTCCCTGCGAGCATATGGCGCAGACAGGTGTAACGCCTTGTGCGTTTGTTGTTGTCTACCATTTTATATATATTCTCCTCAGTACCTATGAGTATGAGGAGCTTTTTTGCTCTTGTGACAGCTGTGTACAACAGATTCCTGTAGCACAGCTTATCGAAGCCGCCCATTATAGGGAGTATAACTGCTTCAAACTCACAGCCCTGGCTCTTGTGGACAGTTACTGCGTAGGCAAGGTCGACCTGAGACAGCAGGTCGAAGGAGTATGTAGCCTTTCTGCCGTCAAAGTCGATGACTGCAAGGGAGCTTCTGTTGTCTATGCTGATAATGCGTCCGATGTCGCCGTTGAAGATGCCTGCACCCTGTTCGCCGTCCTTAGACCAGGTTATGTCGTAATTATTACGTGTCTGCATGACCTTGTCACCCTCGCGGTAGGTATAGACATAGCCCTTTTTCTCCTGTTTGTTTTTGGCAGGGGGATTAAGCTCAGCCTGCAAAAGCTTGTTGAGCTCCACAGTACCAGTGACGCCCTTCCTTGACGGTGTCAGTACCTGTATATCCTCGGTTGGGGAGTAGTTATACGCCTTGGGTAGTCTGGTCTTTGCAAGGTCTACTATGAGCTTCAGAGCCATCTGATAGTCGCTTCTCTTGAAAAAGAAGAAGTCGCTGTCCTTGCGTTCAAGGTCGGGATATTCGCCCTTTACTATCCTGTGGGCATTGGTGACGATAGCGCTCTGCTGAGCCTGTCGGAATATCTCCTTCAGCTCTGTGACGGGAACTATGCCGCTGTCGATTATATCTCCGAGGAGGTTTCCTGCGCCTACAGAGGGTAGCTGGTCACTGTCGCCCACCATTATGAGCCTGCACCCGAGACGGACTGCACGGAGAAGCTTCTCGAAGAGTACCACGTCCACCATTGACATCTCGTCGATAACAAGAACGTCGCAGTCAAGGGGATTGTTCTCATTATGGGCAAAGGTGAGCCTGTCTCCCGAGTCATAGACCACTTCCAGGAGTCGGTGAATAGTCTTTGCTTCACAGCCTGCAAGGTCAGACATACGCTTTGCGGCTCTGCCTGTAGGAGCGGCAAGGAGCACCTTCATGCCTCGTTTCTCAAAAATGGAAATGATAGCGTTGAGGGTAGTTGTCTTTCCTGTACCCGGACCTCCTGTCAGCACCATAAGTCCCCGTGAAACGGCAGTAGTTATAGCCTGACGCTGGAGAGTTTCATATTTTATATTATGCTCCTCTTCCTCGATGTCGATGAGAGTATCATAGTTGAAGTCCTCGGGAGCGGAGAAGTCCTTAAGAACGTGTATCCTGTCGGAAATAAAGCTTTCAGCATAGAAATAATCGGGGAGATATACGAACTCTATGTCGTTCTTGACGTACTCAAAGAGCTCATCATCGTCAAGAGCGGCGTTGTAGGCGCTGTAGAAGTCGCTTTCGGAAACTCCCAGGGTGTCCTGAGTCTTCTTGGCAAGCACCTCCAGTGGCAGACAGGTATGACCTATGCCGCCGTTTGCCCTGAGGATATACTGTACACCGGCGATTATGCGCTTGCTGTCGTTTCGTGCGAAGTGCATATCGTGAGCGATAGTGTCCGCCTTATTGAATTCCAGGTCTATGTCCTCACTGCAAAGGAGGTAGGGGTTCAGCTTCAGCAGGGTCATGGCGTCAGAGCCGTATTTCCTGTAGGTGTTCATGGCGAAGCGTGATTTGACTTCGTACTGTGACAGGAATGACATGAGATTGCGCAGGCAGAAAAGCTTCTGAGCCTCTGCGGCTATCTCGTCGCACTTCTTTGGAGAAATGCCCTTTATCTCGGCAAGCCGGAAGGGAGCGTTCTCCATAATATCGAGAGTGCGGTCACCGAAAACCTCGACTATCTTCTTTGCAAGTCCGGGACCGATGCCCTTGACAGCTCCCGAAGCGAGGTACTTCTCAATATTGACCACAGTCTCGGGGAGTTTTCTCTCGCAGTAAACTGCACTGAACTGAGTGCCGAAGCGTGGGTGGGTGATGTAGCTTCCCTCAAGGATAAGACCTTCGCCCTCTTCAATATCGCCAAGCTCTCCCACAACGGTGACGAGCTCTCCGCCTGCGTCAAGGTCAAGGACGATATATCCGTTATTCTCATTTTTGAAAAGGACATTTTCCACCGTGCCCTCAATGTGAAGGACCTCATGCTCCACCGTTTTCACCTCTGAACACAAAAATTCATCTTATATTATATCATATAATTACAAAAATAGCAATATTCGCGGCAAAAAAAGTAATACTATAATTCTCAATTCTTCAAGTGCTTTTCAATGTCTGCAATTTTTATAAGCTCCATAGCATGATAGCTGTTACAGAACTCCCTGCAAAGCTGTAACTGTTCCTGTGTGCCGTCGATGTCAATGAGCAGGACGGTATCTGCGAAGCTACTGCCGCTCTCGATAAATGAGGCTATGTATTCAAGGCGCTGCCTGAGCTCCTTATCCTGCGCAGTCACAAGCTGTGCAATGCACAGGGGATAGCATTCGGGTCTCAGCTTTGAGCATATAAACAGGCAGAAAAGCTCTGCGGCGGCAATGACAGCCACAACAGCAATGGCGATTATCTCGGCTTTTTCCATAAGACCACTCCTTCCGCTGTATTATATGCGGAGAGAGCGTGAGATGACATTAGTTATTTTTTCTTATCAGTAAATATTCACCGCACTTGACAAATCCCAGTTTTTCAGCTGTACGTGCTGAACCGGGATTGGAACGCTGACAGGTCCACATGGGGCGGCGGTATGGGAGTATCTCATGTATTACAGCGGCAGCTGCCGTATAAGCAAGACCGCGGTGCTGAAAGACTTTTGCAGTTTCAATGCCGATATCTGCCTCGTCTCTGCTGACGGCAGATGTGAAAGCCCATGATGCGGCTTTGTTTCCGTTCATTATGCAGACTCCTGTGCCATATTTGCTGAACTGTTCAAAGCTGTCCCAGTAGAGCGAGGGAGCTACTGCGCCTGTAATGGTGTCAAAGAGTTCATTGTCGATATTCCTGAGCTCAAAACCTTCGGGGATATGTACCTCTGGGGCTGTATTTGCAGCGAATCTGTAAGAATCACGGGGAATAAGCTCAACTCCGCCCAAATCAGCAAGCTTTTGTGATAATGAGTTGTCATTGCACATGAATTTAAGCTTTTCCAAAAGGATAAGCTCATGTATCTCTTTGATCTCGTCATCGGCAGGCTTTCCGGAGATAAAGGTAAAGTTGTTCCTGTGACGGATAAGGATGCAGTTTTGTGTCTCATAAATGCTGCCGCTCTGGTATTTTTCTGCGACAGAAAGCGGAAAAACTCTGCATATGTCAATACTTTCCGCACAGTTGATAAAGCGGCTGTAGTCGTTTGCATAAACTGTTTTCATGTTTCACCTCGGAGTAATAAAAAGCTCCCCGAAGGGAGCTTGCATTTATATGATCTTGTTCACGTATGGTACAAGCTTCAGAAGTCTTGTAATAACGTAGGATATGACCAGAGTTATCAGGCAAATGCCTATAACTGCAATAGTGCCGCCGTGCTCGAAGGGATTGAACTTCATAACAGCGAAGATGTATTTAAGCACCGCCATGTGTATCAGATATATGCCGAAGGAGCAGTTGTCCAGCTCTGCGGCGATAGTGTCGAGAACGGGGAAGGGCTTGTTCCTTGTTCTGCGGAAGAATCCGTAAGCTCCCACAGAAGCAGCTATATACACAGGGAATGAGTAGCCTTCAAGAAGTGCCTTGACCTTACCGCTTGTTTCCGGAGCTGTTTCAGCTGATGTGCAGCTGTACACCGTCAGCATTGCGGTTATTCCGATACAGATAAGGAACATCAGTCCGCAGGCATTCTTCGGCAGCTTTATCACTCCTGTGTGGAGCACATGACCGAGGAAGAAATAAAACGGATAAATGGTGTACACGCATATATAGAATGGAAGTGCCTTCCCCGAAATCGTTGTGATAAACGGAAGCAGTGACATGAACACGCAGTAAACAAGGAGCAGGTATTTCAGGTCAGAAGGCTTTGCATTAGTGCTTATCATCTTATAGAACGGGAGCAGGAGATATATCGCCAGCATAAGATAGATATACCACATATGCGCCCAGCCTGTGCCCAGGAAAATATCGCTGATTGAGTCAGTTATGATGCTGCCGACAGATGAATGTTTGAGCAATATTCCGTCGAATACCGAGAACAGCAGGGAAAACACAACAAGTGCAATTGCCATACGTGGGATGTATTTTCCGAAGAGCTTCTTGTTTGAAAGGATACGATTCCTGTCAAGGAGAAGTGCTCCCGAAGCCATTACGAAGCAGGGCACAGCCCACATCATAGCGTTTCTTATGGAGAGCATGGTGCTCTGAGCGCCTGTAGTTGCCGCAAAGGCATTGGCTGCATAGAATCCGTGTAGGATCACAACAGCAATGCAGGCAAGAGCTTTGATGCGGCTCAGATAAAGTATGCGATTACTCATGGATTAAAAAGTGCGTCGCCGCCGGTGCAGCCGCCGTTAGGATTAGCAGCCTGTGTAGGAGCTTCTGTAGGAGCTACATACTGTGTAGCAGGCTCGATATACTGAGTTGCAGGCTCTGTGTAAACCGGCTGTGTATAAACAGGCTCTGTGTAAACAGGCTGGTAGCTGTTATCGGGCTCGTTGTAGGAGTTTTCTATCTCAGAGGCGGGCTCTGTAGATTCCTCGGACTTGTTTGTCTCAGCGATCATTTTCTCAGCTTCCTTGGTGCTGACAGGTTTGTCTGAGAGCTTGGAAGTGTAGAGGATATAAGTCAGATCCTTATCCATAAGGATCTCAGCATGGTCAAGGTCGCCGAAGGGGAACTGGTGGAGCTCAGCTTCCTTATCGTCAGTAAACTTTATTTTTACTGTGTATTCCTGAGTAGCGATCTCGTCTGTGTCGCCGTAGGTAACGTCGCTGGTCTTTACGGGAACGTAGTAGAGAGTACGTCTTTCGTTCTTCACGAATGGATCCTTCTCATCGATCATGTTTGAAGGATATTCCTCCTCGGTATCAGCCTTTATGGTGAACTCCTTGATGTCCTTGCCTGTCTTGTTGTCAAGAACGATGATGTATACAGAATCACCTGTAGCCTTGTCGCCGATGAGCTTCATCTGATCCTCGGATGTAGTTGGCTCTGTAGCGACGGCCTTTGTAGCAGGTGCTGTAGTGGTGGGCTCCGGTTTAGCCGCAGTAGTTACTTTTCCGCAGCCTGCAAGCACGAGAGCTGCGATGAATGCCATTGTACCAAATAATCTTTTCATTGTTTATCCTCCCTTGGTCAGCTCATTACTGTGTCTTTCTGGTAAACCCATGTACCTGACTGACCATATGTTATCATATAACCATTTCTCTTGGTTTCTTCAGCAAAGTCGGGATCGCATACATAAGTAGTGCCCTCGAACTTTACTTCTACCCATGAGTGAGGACCGTATCCGCCTGCCTTGAGGGGAACGCGTCCTGAGATCTGATGAGCGTCATAGCCGAGAAGCTTTGCCATCTCACAGAACATAGCAGCCATAACGTAGCAGTTGCCCTTGCCGTTCTTGAAGCCATAGTCCGCATACCACTGCATAGTTGTCTTGGAGTCCTTGGGGAAATCATTAGGACCGTAATAAGGGATAACAGAAGCGTTGAATGCCTTCTGGAGATCCCAGCCTACCTCATCGAGCTTTTGCTTAGCCAGTGGATAAGGACAGGTCGTAGTGGTCGTGGTAGTTGTAGGCGGTGCTGATGTAGTTGATACTGTCCAGTTGGTCTCGGAGGCATAGTAGTCCTTTCTGAGGACAACGGCCTGAGCGATCACAGCTGCTGCAAATCCCACGGGAGCAGAAGCGTTGAACTGAGCAGCGTCAACAGTGACTCTGCCGTCTGCGTACTTGACGCTGTTTATCTTTATATCGGGATAGGCTGTATACTTTACGCTTGTATCCTCGACCTTGGTGACGTAATCCATATTGACATAGCCTGAGATGCCGTTTATATTGACATGGCCGTAATGACCGTCGCTGTATGTTATGGTGAACTTCTGCCCCGGGAGTATAGTTCCCAGTGATGCAGAGTTGTAGTCATGTTCTTTTCTGATGTTCATATACTCGGTAACAGCAGGAGATGGCACGTATGTACCTGCGTAAGCTGATGTACAGCCGCATGGAGCCTTTGTGACCTCCTTTTTCTCCTGGTAAGCAGCGGGATCGAAGTAGACGGGCTTTACCATGAGTACCGAATCCTTGAAGAAGCTGTCGTTGTATTTATCTGTATAGCTCTTTACCAGTGACTCGGAGAAGTAAGGGGACAAAGCCTTTTTCAGTTCGTCTGACGAACCTACTACAGTGCCGCCTGACTGAATGTCGAGTTTTTTCAGAGCGTCTGTGAATCCGCTCTGTATACGGTCGGTGACAGCCTTGAATTTAAGTGTTCTCGGGGTGGTGAGAATGAGCTTTCTCAGTGAGGTGACGTCATAGGAATCGACTGCACCGTCACCGTTTATATCAGCTGATGTGAACTGAGCGCTTGTAAACTCGTTCCTGCCAAGCACATATCCCTGCAGCAGTGTAAGATCATCAGCACTGATGGTATTGTCGTTATTCAGGTCTCCCTTTGTTGCAGCGCAGATCGTGGCAGGCATAACAGTTGCTGCTGTTATAGCGGAAGCCAGTATTACGCTCAACACCTTTTGATGCTTCATAAGAAAATCTTCCTTTCATAAAAATTGTTCCATAATAATAAAACGTACCGGCGAAAGGAAATGTGACAGAAATGGCACAGTTTTTAAAAAATTTTTTTCGGAACAAAAAATTAGTACAAAAAATCGTTTATCCCAGCTCATTCAGCTGAGCTTCGGTGAAGTAAAGCCGTGGATCATCAAGAGAGACATAGTTGTCGTATATCTTCCTGAAAACAGCCGTATTTCCGCTTCTTACAGGGGAATAAGCTCCCTCCTTTATATTTTCATCGTCATTTCTGATAAAAAAGATATACTGTCCTTCCTTTTCCTGGCGTGATCTGACCATGTACTTTTCGTAGACGGAGTATTCCTCGGGGGAGTCGATATATGCGTGTTCATGGCTTTTCATATACTCCTCGGCAGGGACATATCCTCCTATGAAAAACACGGTTATCATGTCGTTTTGGGAAAGCCCACCCTTGAAGGAGCTTACAACGGTCAGATTTTCTGCAGTAACAGCAGTACCGTTAATAGAAGTATACAGCATTTCGTCAACATTTGCAAGTATTACTGCACTGGAATCTTTATACATCTCCCTGAGCATATTATCCGTATCAACAGGCTTTGACACAGAAGGTCCCTGCTGCTGGTCGCTGTTGTCCGGCGGATACATCTGATCCTCATTGATGGTCTTGTCGCGGAGGGGATAGATCATATCGGGGAGAACTCTCATATCACGGCCTGCATCTTTGTTGTGCTCACTTGTGACTATATCCTCGGACACGATAGTTGTTGCAGAAGTGACCGGAGGCGATTCGTTCTTTTCCGCGGACGATGTGGTACGGACAGTCGTATGAACAGCAGTAGTCCTCACAGCTGTTGTCTGCGGTGAAGCCGCGGTCCTCTGGGAAGTCACAGTTTCCGATGAAGCGACAGCCTTTGTTGTTCCGGCAGATGTGCTTGTGACTTCTGACGTTTCAGCAGTGTTATCACTGACAGGCCTTGTGGTAGTAACGGCAGTTGGTGCAGCCGTGGCATCTGCTTCTGAAGAAGTCTCTGTTACAGTTATGATTGCATTGTCATTTCCGAAATCCGCTGTATCCTTTGGCATATTGGCGAAAATCAGCACTATAGCTCCCATCATTGCGGCAGCCGCACCCAGACGCATAACGACGGGCAGTATTGACTTTTTAACAGTATTGTGGGAGAGCTTTGCGAACTCCTCCATGAATTCCTGTTTTTTGTCGGGCTCGGGGAAGTCAAAGGCTTCCTTGAGAGCTTTTTTATCTTTATAGGTCATATAAGCTCCTCCTTTCCCATATACTCATGCAGCTTTCCGAGGATCCTGTGTATCCTGCGGTTCAGTGCAAAACGCGACATATTATGCAGCTTTGCGATGACGTTTACAGGGACCTCGTTGACATAGCGCAGGAGAATTATTTCCCTGTCATCGTCGGAGAGCCTTGCAAGAGCCTGTTTCAGCTGAAAGCCTGACAGAACGCTGTCCTCTATGTCCTCATCGGCGGCTTTGTCCTCCGGGAGCTCCGAAAGCTTTGCTCTGCGGAACTCGTCATTGCAGAGGTTGCCTGCGATGGTATAGAGAAGCTGCAGTGTCTTATCGACGCTGTTATAGTGTGGGTGTTCGAGGTAGCGAAGGAAGGTCTCCTGAGTAATATCCTCTGCGGTCTCCTTATGGCGGACTCTCATAAAGCAGTAGCGATAGATCCTGTCATACTGCTGGTCGATGTTGATCGGCAATGAGTCCACCTCCTTCGCGCACTTATAAAATACATTATATCATATAATAAGAAATAAAGCAACATCAGAATGGGATAATTCAGCTTAAATGACTAAAATGAAGCGTATTATATCCGCTTTTTGTAGAAACTGCATTAATAAAGGGGAACTCCATGATGTGAAGCTCCCCTCTGAATTGTCCCCCTGTGCAGAGTCCGTATTAACTCCGGTGCGGACTCTGCGGAATACGGTTTATGCTTGCCGCTGATGTGCAGATGCGGCTTGTATGGTCTTACTATAACAGGCTATGCTTAAAAAAATCTTAAAAATTATTGCTCAAGAGAGTTTAAAACTCCTATGAATACAGGGATATAGGTATCGGTATCGAAAATGCAGTAAACGAAAGGTCTGTCGAAAACTATTTCGTTTTCGGGAGTTCTTGGCATTGCGTTATCCTTCATTGCAACTATAGTCGCTGCGGCAGCCTTTGTACCGTTTTCGTCCAGGTCGATGAAAGTTTTGTGCTTGACGTAGCCGATATGGAGAGGATTCTGATCTGTTATAGATGACATATTGGAGAAGTCTGCGTCAACTGAGAATGCAGTCGGCATTCCCATATCGATCAGCTCGTCGTTGAGTTCGTTTTCGTAATCGTACTTGAATTTCGGCAGCTGTGCGCTTACCATTTCGTAGTTTGTTGTGCGGTATTCCGAGATGAGCTTGTGGAGCTTATCTGGAGACATATCCTCGATGTATGTGTCGACAGGAGTATCTTCATTCGGGAGCAGGGCTGCAAAGCCGTAGCGCCTTCCTGAGTAGAATTTTATCATGCCCCTGGTGTTTTCGTCTGTGGTGTATATCTCAGAGCTGCATAGCATTTTTGCTTCCTGCTCAGTTCCGTCAGCAGCGGTGAATTTGCCGTCCCTGACCATGTTTTTCTCATACGGATCCATCCACTCAGCCTCGAATGCCACTGCGTTCACAAGGTACATAACGTCGTTGTAATCTATTTTGTCGAGTATACTGGGGATCATCTTGTTGGTCTTTATGTTGACCCAGTTATTCACGTCTGCAAGAGTGGTATCGTCAAAGGGTGCAATATAGAATTCGGAATCGTAGTAGTCAACACAGTTCTGGATAAACTCGGGACGAGCCTGGATACGGTTCTTGTCGTTTCTTGCCCAAATAGAATTAGCAGTGCTGAATGACCACTTAGCCCAGTCACTGTTGTTTACGGTGCTTTCACGCTGACCGCGAAGATAGCGGTTAAGGCTTGCTATATCCATTCCGTCGCCCAGAACATTTTCCATTTCCCTGAGTGTCTGACCGTTTGCTCCGTTTGCTGTCATGCCGAGAGCCTGTACAATGGAATATGGCGATATAAGGTCGTTGCCGCCCTTTTTCTCGCTGTATGTCTTTTTGAACATATCAACAGTGAACTTAGTCTGGCTGTCAATAAAATTCCTGTTGTTCTGATAGTCCTCCATGTGGATACCACTTGTATTCGGCGATCTTTTTATACCTTCGCACAGGTTCCTTGCGGCAGTTTCAACATCAGGTTCAGGTGCTGAGGTGATGTCACTTACGATAAGCTTTCTCATGCCGATAAGGTCGAAGATGTCGAAGCTTCCGTCCTCGTTCACATCTCCGCCCGGTCCCGGTTCTTTGTAAGCAGGGAACAGGAACGCGCAGTCGTCACCTCTGAGATAACGCTGGAAAAGAACCATATCAGCGAGATTGAATGTATAATCCACATTGACATCGCCGGGAACTACTTTTGCGATAGGCTGAGTAGCCCATGCGGTCATAGTATTAGCTGCGGCAGGAGCTGCGAGACAAAGTGCAGCGGCTGCTGCGATGATCCTTTTGAATTTCATAATAAAACCTCCTCTTAAATAACATAATATAAGCACACCTGTGCTGTTTTACTAAGTATAACGTATTTGACAGGGGAGATGTGCGGATGAAATTGTAAATATTCTGTGAACATTTATAAAGCCGCTCACCTGTCTTTCTTGACATTTTCTCAAATCTATGGTATACTAAATCAAATTGAACCGAAAGAGGTGTGAGGATGAAAAAATAATTCACTTTTGAGTACATGAATATTTAAGCTGACAGTGGGCTTTATGCGTACTGTCTTATCATGTTGCCAAAAGTGGATTATGTTCTCATAACCTCTTTTTTGTGCGCTTTTGAATATTATTGAGAGGGATAGCTGCACAGCTATGCTCTTTTTCTGAGGTTATAGATACGTAATGGAACTTTTTGGCAGCAAAGAGTTCCATTTTTTTACTTCGGAAGGAGAGATGAATATGTCACAGATAAACGTAAACGGACTGACATTTTACTATGAGGGGAGCTTCGATAATATTTTCGAGGACGTTTCCTTCTCAATAGATACTAACTGGAAGCTTGGCTTTATCGGGCGCAACGGCAAAGGAAAAACTACATTTTTGAAGCTTCTGCTCGGGCAGTACAGCTACCGCGGAAGCATTGACAGCTCGG
>SFMO01000171.1 GCA_004554385.1 Ruminococcus flavefaciens | reverse complement strand
TACAAGGATATGTCGGCTATTTTTTGTCCGCTATTTGTCCGCTATTGGTACAAAAAGTTAGAAAAAAACGGCAAAAACGGATTTTTGTAAATTGCTCTTATTTGCCGTAAATTCGGCAAATTTTGAATATTGTGAGAAGTTGCAAAAAGCGTTCCAAGACTTTCAATTCCCGTACGGGTCACCATGTTTATTTTACAAAATAGATATTTCACAAAAAACCCCGATTTTTCAGGGATTTTTTTCATTCTCAGAGCCGAAAATTTTTTCAATTTTCATAGATACATTGTAAGCGCCAACCAGACCAGCGTGCAAAAAAATGAGCCGAGATCAACCTCGGCTCAAATCCCGTATTCGATTCATCACAATGAATTGCAGTGAGTTACTGTGAATTACTATGCGGTGAAATACTGTCAGTTATGATAAAAACAAAAGGACGGTCAGACCGTCCTTTTTGTTTCTCTGTTCACAGCCACTTTTTCTTTTTGAAAAAGATAAGGCTGATAATAACGATAACTATGCTGACCGCGATAACAGCAGGATAAGCCCACTTGTATTCCAGCTCCGGCATATATTTGAAATTCATACCGTACCAGCCTGCGATAAGCGTCAGCGGCATAAATATCGAAGTAATAACAGTCAGCAGAGCCATTGTGCGATTCTGCTTTATGTCAAGCTGAGACTGGTACAGATCGCGTATCTGTATGGAATACTCGCGCAGTGAAGACGCCACGTCGTGCAGGCGTGATACACGCTGTGTGAACAGGTGAAAATAGCGCGTGTTATCCTCGTTGAAGAAATCGTTCTCATTTTCTTCTAATTCCTGACCGAGATCAAGAAGCTGTTCATAATGGATACGCAGATCTCTTAGATCGCTTCTGATACGGCTTACTCTCTGCGACGGATCTTTTTCATCGCCACCGAGTATATTCGACTCTATCACGTCAAGCTCCTTATCAACTCGTTCCAGAACTATGCGATCTCGTTCAACTATCTGTTCAAGGAAGTCGTATATGAAGCGTTCAAGACTTGGCATGGTCCAGCGCTTGGAGCTGATAATATTGCTGATCGTTTTGTTAACAAAGCCGCTGTCATCAATAAAGACAATGCCCTTTTCATCGAGAGCAAAAGCAAAATTCGTGTTTGGCATAGAGATTTTGTCCCTGTCGGGAACAGAAAAAGTACCCGTCAGCGAATCATAGTTGACCTCTGCTTTAGTGGAATGGATAGCAGAGAGGTCAATATCCATTTCGATACCCATATCGAATTTCTCCCTGTTCTCCAGCCATTCAGCAGATGTCAGCACGGCAACAAACTGTTCGTTCTTGCCTTTGAAGTCCAGCTTCTTTGTTTTCTGAAGAGTATTTTTTATATAGTAATACATAGCTATGCTCCTGTTATTGAAGATATCTCATTATACCACTATTTCACTGTTTTTGCAATAATTACCACAGAAAATGACCGCAAATCACGACAACTTGTATCATGTTATCGATGCATTAAAGCAAAGAGATGAAATACTCACAAATGACATGCCTGCACGGTAGTATAAGCATCACATCAGTCTTCTTTTCTGCGTGACATAAACACTGCAGCTCCGCCTGCTGCTGCCATAACAGCGGCACAAGCAGCTGCCGCAGCTGTTCCTGCGGAATTATTACCTGTCTGTGGAAGCTCTGATATGTTCGATGAAGTTGTTGTGCTTCCCTGTGCAGTTTCAGCAGAAGTTGTGGTCGATGTTGATGCAGCTGAAGCTTCTGTGCTTGTAACTGATGATGATGATACTGAAGATGCTGCGGTTACAGTCGTTGTTGTAGTAGTTGTTGTTGAAGCTGATGCAGCAGTCGTTGTAGTTACAGTTGTATCATCTTCATTCTTCTTGCCGTAAAACTCGGCAAAAAGCTCACTGAGCCTGCTATAGTTGTAAACTTCGGAATAGTCCTTTGTACCGTCATCGTTCATCTTTACAAGATTGTAATCGGGAACGATACCGTTGTCAATGGTATTGCCGTCCTTATCAGAAAACTTGATTCCTGATGAAACAGAATAGAACAGTCCGTCAGCTGTTGTGCAGTAGGTTACCGAGCATGTACCGCCGCCGCTCTTCTCACCTACCAGCATGATACCTTTGTCCTTTGCCAGTGAAGGCATAAGGTTGCCGCATGAGAATGAACGCTGAGATGTAATGATACCAAAATTGAGATCGGTCTTAAAGTTCTTGTCCTTGTCATCAAATGCCTTGTCAAGGTTCTTGTCGGAAGAATAATGTACCTTGTAAGCAGGGCTTCCCGGTCCGTAGTATAATGTTACATTGTCAAGGTCACTGATAAGGCTCATCATATACTCTGTAACAGTGAGCAAACCGCCTGTATTTGTGCCGAGATCGATCACAAAATTCTTTATGGCAGGATCGGAATCTGCCTTTTCTATGCAGGAATAGAACTCGGAAATAGTATCCTGCGGCATTTCGCCGCCATTATTGTAATATGATTTCCAATTATCGTCTTCATCATCAAATAAATTGAATGAGAAAACAGCTGTATCGCCCTTTACAGAATATGTAGATGCTGTCAGTTTTTCAGCCTTATCCGCTGTTTTAAGCATTTCTTTCCTTGCCTCATCAGCAAGTTCTGCGCTCATATTATCGATAGCATTTTCCATTGCCCAATTACCAGCATCCTCAGGCAGACCTATCTCGCTCAGCTTTTCAAAGACTTTTGCAGTAAATTCCGTATTAGGCTGAAGAAATGCATTTGAAAAGAAGGTATGTCCTCCGTCCCATAAATAGTTGTTCAGCATATAGTAGCCTGCATAATACTCATATACATCCTCGGAAAGAAGAAGCTCCTTAACCATTTTTGTGCCCTCGCTTGCTGTAGAAAGCATTTCGTCAAAGCCCTTTTCCTCAAGCAGATCGTTGTATATGAATCTTCCGGGGTATCCGTAATTCTTGTCAAAGGCAAAGCATAATTCATTGTAGTTATACTCAGCAAGATCCTTCGGACGTCCGTTTTTGTATCTTTCGGTGTAATTTGCTATATGTTCATAATTAAGAGTTACGGTGCTTTTTGAATACTTTGACATTATTGAGCCGCAGAAATACAGCTCGTCATCGATTATTGAACCCTGATTCAGTCCATAATCATAAAAATCACATAATGTCTGTACAGGCCACCATATATCGCTTTCATCACCGCGAAGATCTATCTTGTATTCCGAGAGGTCTAATGAAGCCGATTCATCGTCCTCGTCTTCATCCTCTTCCCCTGATAATGGTTCAGCATTGAGCTGTCTGATATATGTATAAAGCTCTTCGCTGTCATCGCTTACAGTATATTCCGGAGCCATGAAGTATGCTATATTATCTGTTTCGATGGTTTCCTTGTTCGTGTCAATAGTTCCTACAGTACCGTAAGGGACCTTAACATTATATGTTCCGTCGTTATTATTTGTTATTTCAAGCTCCTGATCAGGGTACTGACTCATCCAGCAGCTGTAATAATCCGAGAGCTTTATATAGGGAACATTTGGCATATCGCTGTAATAGCGGCACTCGATGTCCCTGAGGACTTCATCAGAATAAAGATGTGCTGTGATCTTGCCTGTTGTGTAGTCAGTTGTTTCTGCCGCAAAAGCTGTCATGGCTGTAAACGCGCCTGAGCTTATCAGCACTGACAGGGCAGATAATCCTGCGATGGTTTTCTTTGTGTTCATAATCATTCTCCTTGATAATATTTTAACAGCTTACTGCTCAAAAGCAACGTTTCTGTTTCTGTAGATGCTTTTCTTCTTTAAGTTAAAGCTGCTCATTAATTATAACATATAAAGTTTTAAAAAGCAATAAAAATGGTATTTAAAACTTTTGTGATACATCATTCTGACACACTTTTTCTCCGCGAATCTTGCTATTTTCTGACTTATATGGTATAATTTGATATATCATCATGCTTGTTTTTATCACAATAAACGAACACAGCAGTATCGAAACAGTGATAAAGCTGTAAGCTGAAAGAGGAATTTGCACATGAACGTTATATTAAGAAAGCTGATACAGTATTCACTCAGGAATTTTGCAGAGCTCAGCAAGCTTGACAATCCACAGTTCGGCGAAGGTCTTGCAGAGCTAAAGAAAAAACTGCCGCAGGATTCTGCACCGTCAAAAAGAATAAAGAGTAAAATGGACATAAAAAAGTGCAGGGTAAAGGACGGTATCTACTACGTCGCAAGAGACAAGAAAAACAGAAGCAATAAAAAGGTGCTTTTCATACACGGAGGCGGCTTCATCCTTGAAGCTATGCCTCTGCACTGGAGACTCTGTCAGCGCCTTGCAAGAGATACAGGCTGTGAGATAATATTCCCACAGTACCCAATGGTCCCCGAAAGCAATGCCTTGGAGTGCCACATCATGCTCATGGAGGTTTACAGAGAACTGATGAAAAACAGCCGCCCCGAGGATGTGACCATTATCGGCGACTCAGCAGGCGGAACTCTCTCGCTGTCATTATCAATGCTGGCAATAGAAAAAGGTCTGCCTGTTGCCAATGAGATAATCCTTATCTCCCCCGGATTCATAATCGGAAAAATGTCCGAGAAGGAGCGCAGAAGAGCCGAATACATACAGGAACAGGACTGTATCATCGGTCACTTCCCTGTGGATAAGGTAAGTGAGCTGTGGCTGGGTGACCTGGACGTAAATAACTACAGAGCCGACGCCACAAAGGGCAGTATCAGCGGACTTCCGCATATTACAATGTTTTCAGGCACTCACGATATTACGAATATTCCTGCAAGAAGATTTGCCGCAAAAATGAAAAGGGAGGGCCACCCATACTCGTATTATGAGAAAAAACAGGGAGCCCATGATTATGCTTTATTAAAAAAGAGCAGAAAAGAATATGAGATCATGCTGTCAAGGATAATATAAAAGAATATGCAGCAAAACAGCTCCTGTCCATTCTCACGGACAGGAGCTCATATTTTTGCAGTGCATTGCTCAGCACTATAACTACATTCTGTCAAAACAATCCCAATACAGCTCATTTCCGCTTCGGACGAAGCTCCTGATAAAGAAGTCCGCACCTGCTGCAGTACCACACAAGCCTTCCTGAGCGGTACATGGGAATAGTGATGCTGAGTCCCCACTCGGGATACTGCCTGAACATCATCATGCTGCTGTCGGAGATATATGCGGCAAATGAGATATAGTGCTCCTTGGTCATTTCGTGGTCTGAGGTTATATACCACTCTCCGCCGATGTCCTCAACCCTGAGTTTTTCGCTGTCCTCAGCCTTTCTTGGTTCGAGAGCCGACAGCCTGCTCCCACAGCAGCTTACAGCCGCCTCCGAAGCAGAAGTTATGATATTTCCGCACTCCCTGCACACATAAAACTTAAGCTTTTTCATGTTTCCCTTCTCCTTTTCGTTTTTGTTCAACTCGCCTGTAAGCAGTACCTGTATATCCGTACCGAAAACCTCTGACAGCGCCGCAAGGAGCGATACATCGGGACAACCGCTGCCGCGCTCCCATTTTGAAACTGCCTTGTCACTGACGCTGATACGCTCTGCAAGCTGCTTCTGTGTAAGTCCCATTTTTGTGCGAAGCTGCCTTATGAGCTCTCCTGTTCTTATCTGGTCCATATTATCACCTCATAATTTTTACGTACCTGTTTCTTATTGTCTATTATAGCCCATACCACGGGCTGAGTCAATCCACGCTCCGTAGAGTTGTGATACGGATTGATTTCCTGCCGCTTATGTAGTATAATTGATAGGACAGAATATTTTTGAAACGAGGTGAAGCGTATATGCTCCAGTCAAATGAGCTGTATCTCACAGGTCTTCAGGTAAAATGGGACAGGATAGAGCAGAACAGCTATCTGCGTAAAATAGCGGCATTAAACGGTCTTGACGAGCTGAGGTTCAACTCTCCCGTAACCTTCCTTGTGGGCGAAAACGGAAGCGGAAAGTCCACACTTTTAGAGGCTGTCGCAGTTGCTTACGGATTCAATCCCGAGGGCGGAACTCTCAATTACAGCTTTTCCACCTATGATTCACACTCCGAGCTCCACAATGCTCTTCGGCTGGTGCGCAGCTTCAACAAGGCTAAGTGGGGATATTTTCTCAGAGCGGAAAGCTTTTACAACGTAGCCTCTGCCGAGGAGGAATACACAAGGATACAGGGTATCCCTCAGCACTACCATGAAAAATCCCACGGTGAGAGCTTTCTCTCTGTTATACAGAAGAACTTCGGCAAAAACGGTCTGTATTTCCTGGACGAGCCCGAATCTGCACTGTCACCTCAGAGACAGCTGACGCTTCTCCTTGAGATATCAAAGTGTGTCAGAAACGGTTCCCAGTTCATTATAGTCACTCATTCGCCTATATTGCTTGGATTTCCAGATGCGGAGATACTAAGCTTTGACGATGGCGAGATACACCCCATAAGCTACGAAGACACCCAGAGCTACCAGATAACGAAAATGTTCATCAACGACCGCCGACAGATACTCAGGCATCTCCTTGACGAATGAAAACATCCCGTAAGAGCTGAAAACTCATTACGGGATGTGTTTTTTATTGGAATCCGTCCTTCCAGCGGCGGATATTCTGCTTATTCAAGCCATATCCGAGGGCAGGGATATTATCCTGTGAGAGCTGCTCCTGAGTGAACCACGGAGAGACATTGTTTTTTCCCTCAGTCCATGTGAGAATGTGGAAACACACCGCAGGTATGAAGCTCTGACCGATAAGATAGCACCTTTCGCCCTTATCGTTCACAGCCTCGTCAACTATCATAACCACATGGGTATCATTGCAGATAATGTCGCCGATGTGCAGTTCCTCAGGCGGTATCACCTCGGACTCCTTCTGGAGAGACAGAGTGCCTGCATAGCGCATTACCTCCTTGAGATAATTCCTGTACTGCTGCTCACTGTCATCAGGCAGAGCCGCAGGTATCTCAAAGGAATGGTCGGCAAAGACCAGCATTCTCCTGCCCTTGCGCCAGCGGTCATAATTGCACTCGTCGCCATTGGAAAACAGAAAAGATATCCTGTCAAACTGACCCGTCTCGTAGAAATAGTCGCTGTACAGGCGGATAACACTGTCTGCGCACTGCTGATATCCCTCATCGCCGAGGCTTATATCGAATATAGCGGCAATATCGGTGTTATTTATGGTAGGGCCGTCAAATACAGGCAGCTTTGTATCATCGGGCAGCAGCGGATACTTTCTAAGATATTCACCGAAGCTGCCATTCTCAACAGGTACACGGCTGAAGCCCTCAGGTGGAAGTATACGTGTTTCAAGTGTCGTTCCCTCAGGCTCTATGCACTGTATGTCAAAAAATCTGTTTGCAGGCTCTATGGTCAGCTTTGCGGCTTTCCATTTTGGATTGGTGCGGATATACACCAGAACAAGAACTGCCGCCAAAAGCACCAGAATGAAAATAATGCCTATCCTATGTCTATTTTTCTTTGCCCTTTCCATCATATCAAGTTCCTTTTAAACATCAAAGCACACCCATTGCGTGTTTTGCGGCTATCATGCCAAAGGTATAGCATCTGCCCAGTGAAAGACCTGTCTGGTGGAAGGGATAGTCAGCACCACCGTAGAAAGGTCCGCCAAGATTTCCTGCGCAGTAAAGTCCCTCAACAGGCTTGCCCTCGGCGTCAAGCGCCTGTGCGTTTTCATTGATGATGACTCCCGATACCCCTGCAGAAACACGGATATGCTTCCTTGCTCCCCAGAAGGGCGCCTTTTCTATCTTGTGCATATACTTTGCAGGCTTTCCGAAGTCCGTATCACAGCCCTTTTCGCAGAGCTCATTGTAACGGTCCACAGAAGCCTTCATCCTGTCATAGGGGATACCGAGCTGGCCGGCAAGCTCCTCAAGGGTATCACACCTGTGCAGGTCTATGAGATTTTTGAAAACTCCCTGCGGCTCTGCAACAGCTCCAGGAATGAACTTCTCCATAACGAATGGGGGAACACAGCCGTCCACGAAGCTGTCCTTATCCCAGTTCACATAATCACTGTCGTATATAGCGCAGTACCAGCCCTTTGAGCCGTCCTTGTGGTCGGCATCCAGCATAGAGCCCTTGAACTTTGGCTGATATTTCAGCAGATTTCCCATGTATACAAATCCTGTGTACTCGTTGGTAAAGCGCTCGCCGTTCATATTGAGGTAGAGGAAGGGCTCCTCGAACATGAGTGCGGAGTCAAAATCATGCATCATCTTGGTATGTCCCAGGGGCTCCATTTCGGCGCCTGCGCTTATGGCGAGGATATGTCCGTCACCTGTCTTGCCGAACTGTTTCTTGTCAAATTCCGCAATATCAGGACACCAGCGCTTGACCATGGCGGCATTGTTGGTATAGTCTCCTGTTGCGAGAATGACAGCCTTTGAGGCATTGAACTGTACGTATCTGCCGTCCCTGCCCCTTGCAATGACACCTGCCACTCTTTTGCCGTCCATGACAAGCTTTACCGCAGGCATCGAGAAGTAAGCATGAAGGTTCTTATGCTTCTCCATCACATTGTTGAGTGCATTCTGGAGCGCATTGCCAACATTCAGCGGCTTAGGACCTATCCACGGAGCAAAGAAATAGCAGTGGTCATCGCCGTAGTCATAGCTGTTCATGCGGTCTCTCCAGACGCCTGTGAAGTCTCCGCTGGTGCTTCTGAAAGCACAGAGCTTGTCGCCGTCGTTCAGAAGCTTTGCACTCTCGGCGTTGTTATCCACCTTGCTTCCGTCGCCGTATTCAGTCTCTTTCGTAAGACCTGCACGGTTGAGGAACCACATCATGGCCTCCTCAGAATGTTCGGCATATGCGCGGAGCTGTTTTGTATCTGCTCTCCAGTCGCAGAGGCTGTTGGTATGGTGTATCCACTTGGCGATTCCTGCCTCTGTTGAGCGTGATTTGATTATAGCAGAGCCGCAGTTGCCCTGTGATAAAACTTTGGATTCTTTCTGCAAAAGCACTGTATCTGCTCCGAGCTCAGCCGCCCAGCCTGCGGCAGGAACTCCCGAAGCACCTGCTCCCACAACGACTATATCGTGGTCCTCTGTCCTGTCGGGGACTATATCTCCAAGCTCACAGCATGAGCCATTTACTTCGTCTTCTGTTATCCCATTGGGAAGATCATTGCTAAGTTTATTCATGGTCTGATATTCCTTTCGTTAAAAAATAAATGTACAATCCAATTATACCACTTCTGCATGAAAAGTCAATAAAATACGGCTGAGGATGTCACTCCTCAGCCGCCTTTATTATTTGCCTCTGCGCTTATTATCTTCCTCAACAGACTTTTTCCATGTCCTTGCCAGTCCCTTGTTTGCCCTTATACCGCTTACGGCACAGGAAACGGACTCAAAAAGCACTGCTGTTCCGCATACGTCCGCGTGGTAGTCCACGGCATTTTCTGCTCTTATGCCTATAGAGCCTGCTGTCTCAGCCGCGTCGATATTAGCTCCGAGGAACACGAACTCCCAGCCCTTTTCCTCCTGAACTCTCTCAATGAGCTTCTTCACTTCCCTGTGGGTGTACTTTCTGCTTGCATTCTCCATGCCGTCAGTGGTTATGACGAACAGTGTCTTTTCTGGAATATCCTCCTCACGGGCGTACTTGTGGATATTTGCGATATGCTTAACGGCATCGCCTACTGCGTCAAGAAGCGCCGTACAGCCTGAGGGCACGTAATCTCTGTCTGTAAGCTCGGGAACATCATCAAGCTTTGCCCTGTCGTGGATGACCTTTGACGAATTGCTGAAGAATACCGTGGAAACCAGTGTCTCGCCCTCCTCTTTCTTCTGCTTTGCGATAAGTGAATTGAAGCCGCCTATAGTATCGGATGTAAGACCGCTCATAGAGCCGCTTTCGTCAAGGATGAATACCAGTTCAGTCAGGTTCTTTTTCATAATAATACCTCCGTTTCGGTGCTTTTGTCGGAAACCTCTTTCGTTTCCTTTACTGTAATTACAGTATACACCATAACGGAGATATAATGGTCGCTTGAAATGCGACAAATCACGAGCCTATCAGACTCTGATCAAAGGCAAAAAGCGCCTCGTTTATCTCAAATATATTATAGTTGTTATGCTCGATAAAATAGCGGATTATAAGGTCAAACTTCAGACTTGCCGAAAGAGCGAAGCCAGCCTTTTCGAGCAGAGCTTCTGTCTCGTCAAGGTCAAGCTCAAGAGCAATTGCAAAGGCAACGGCAGTCTGCTTTTTGGGCTTGTAGTTCTTGTCGCTGCGTATCTTCGAGAACAGCTTGCGGTCGATATTTGCCTTCTTGTAGGTCTCAACGTCGGTCATTCCCTTTTGGTCTATTAGTCTGAGCAGTGCCTCCGAAAAGGACTCGTCCTGTGTACTGAGCAGACTTTCAAGGTCGGCTTTCGGCTCACAGCAAGCCATTTCCTCAGCAAAAGCGATGGCTGCGGCGCTCTCGTTTTTCTTACCGAAAAGCTTCTTTTTTTGCTTCTCCAAAGGCATTGACATTGCTGTCTGCACAATGCCCCCCACTTCAGCGCTGCGCCCCCTTCGTCTGTCACGCTCAGCAGCTCTGCTCGCATAGGTGTCGCTTATGTACTGCCTTATCTCGCCGACTATACCCGAGCTCACCTCAAAGGAATCCCTGTCGAATATGACAAGTATGATCTCCATTTCATTTACTTCAAGAAAGCTTCTGAATTCGGAAACTGCCGCATCGAGTGCCTTGTCCTTGGGATAGCCGTATATTCCCGAGGATATAAGCGGAAATGCCACGCTTTCACAGCCCTTCGAACGTGCAAGCTCAAGGGAATTTCTGTAGCATGAGCGCAGAAGCTCTTCCTCGCCTCTGTCTCCGCCGTGCCACACAGGACCTACTGTGTGAATTATGAACTTACAGTTGAGAGCATAGCCCTTCGTGACCTTTGCTTCACCTGTTTTGCAGCCGCCGAGAGTCCTGCATTCCGCAAGAAGCTCAGGACCTGCCGCATGATGTATAGCACCGTCAACTCCGCCGCCTCCGAGAAGGGATGAATTTGCAGCGTTTACAATAGCGTCGGCTTTGACTCTGGTAATATCATTTCTGATTATTCTGAAAGGCATACCTTCCACCCCCTTATCTCAATTATAGCCCATAACTGCCTGTACGTCAAGGACATCGGGCAGCTCAGCATTTTCGCCGCGATGTTGCTATTTTCGGACCTATGTGTTATAATCTATATGCAGATTTTTTTAACTCAGAGGTGAACTATATGAAAATCGGTTTTATAGGCGCAGGCAAGGTAGGTGTCTCTCTCGGAAAGTACTTTGCGAAAAACGGCATGGAAATATCAGGATATTTCAGCCGTACAGAGAGCTCTGCCCGTGAGGCTGCGGAATTTACAGGCTCGGAGCTCTTTCTCTCCCCTGACCAGCTGATTATCAGCAGTGACGCTGTTTTTCTCACAGTAACCGACGGCGCTATAAAGGACACTTATCTCTCGCTGCCGAAAGCGCTTCTCAAAGGAAAGCAGCTGTGCCATTGCAGCGGAGCTATGTCCGCTGAGGAAGCCTTTCCCGATATATCGGACTTCGGCGCAAAGGGCACTTCCATACACCCTCTTTTTCCTGTCAACAGCAAAAGCGAGTCTTACAAGGAGCTGAAAAACTCCTTCTTCTGTATAGAGGGCGACTGCGCAGAGGAATGGAAAGATATATTCTCTGCCCTCGGCAACCCCACCCGCATTATCGACAGCAGTATCAAAATACGCTATCATGCCGCCTGCTGTGTTGCAAGCAACCTTGTGTGCGGTCTCATGGAGGAAAGCAAAGCTCTCCTTGAGCAGTGCGGATTCAGCGGAGACGAAGCTATTGCCGCCCTCGAACCCCTTGTGATGAGCAATATAAGACGTATCCTCGCTGTCGGACCTACCGCTGCACTGACAGGCCCTGTAGAGCGCAATGACGTTTCTACGGTAAAGAAGCATATTTCCTGCATTGAAAACGATACCGACTCGGATATATACAGGTCGGTTACAAAAAAGCTGACCGAAATGGCTCAAAAACGCCACCCCGAGTCAGATTACACAGAAATGAAAGCTCTTCTTAGGTAATTGTAACCAAGATAAAAGCTTTTGTTCATGATTTATTCATAATCTTGTGTTATACTACTCTTGTATCTTATCCGTTAACTCGGAAAGGTAACATCTTTTAAGGAGAAAATTGAATATGAAGAACACTGTTTCAACCCTTCTGAAGCAGAAGCAATCAGGTGACAAGATCACGATGCTTACTGCTTATGACTACACAACAGCAAAGATCATTGACGAGTGCGGTGTGAATGCCATACTCATCGGTGATTCACTTGGAATGGTCATGCTTGGCTATGAGAACACTCTCCCCGTTACTATGGAGGATATGATCCATCATACCGCCGCAGTTTCAAGAGGCGCAGAGAATGCTTTCATAGTTGCTGATATGCCTTTCATGTCCTATCAGGTCAGCGTACAGGAAGCTGTTATCAACGCAGGCAGGCTCATCAAAGAGGGCGGCGCCAACGCTGTAAAGCTTGAGGGCGGCGCTGAGGTCTGCGAGCAGATAAAGGCTATCGTCAATGCGTCTATTCCCGTTGTTGCACATCTCGGACTTACTCCGCAGTCTGTCAACGCCTTCGGCGGCTTCAAGGTTCAGGGCAAGAGCCTTGACAAGGCTAAGAAGCTCATTGAGGACGCTCTGAAGATACAGGAGGCAGGCGCCTGTGCAGTTGTGCTGGAGGGTATCCCCGCTAAGCTTGCGGACATCATCACAAAAAAGCTCTTTATCCCTACTATCGGTATCGGCGCAGGCAGCGGCTGTGACGGACAGGTACTGGTATATCAGGATATGCTTGGTCTTACCACAGGTCACACGGCTAAATTCGTAAAGCGCTTTGCAGATGTGGGTTCGGTAATGCGTAAGGGCATCGCCGACTATATCAGCGAGACCAAAGAGGGTACATTCCCTGCTGAGGAGCATACCTACGCTATTGAAGATGATGTTATCGAACAGCTTATGAGGGAGGAAAAGTGAAATGAGAGTTGTAAAAACTATAGATGAAGTACGTGCACAGGTAAAGGAATGGAGAGCTCAGGGGCTCACAGTTGGTCTCGTTCCCACAATGGGCTATCTCCATGAGGGACATGCAAGCCTTATAGACGCTTCTCACCGTGATAATGACAGAACTGTTGTGTCTGATTTCGTTAATCCAATGCAGTTCGGACCAACGGAGGACCTTGAAAGCTATCCCCGTGACATCGACCGCGATGCAAAGCTGGTCGAAGAACACGGCGGCGACCTTATCTTCAATCCCGAGCCTTCTGAAATGTACCATGAGGGATTTTCGTCCTTTGTGGATATGACTGTTCTCACTCAGGAGCTCTGCGGTCTGAGCCGTCCCGTACACTTCAGAGGTGTATGCACTGTAGTATCGAAGCTTTTCAATATCGTAAAGCCTGACCGCGCATACTTCGGCAAAAAGGACGCTCAGCAGCTTGCTGTTATCCGCCACATGGTGGACGACCTCAATATGGACATCGAGATAATCGGCTGTCCTATCGTCCGCGAGGCTGACGGACTTGCAAAGAGCTCACGAAACACTTATCTCAGCGAAGCCGAAAGAAAGGCTGCCCTTGTTCTCTCAAAGGCTGTATTCCTTGGAATGGATATGGTCAGAAAAGGGGAGAGCGACTGCTCTGCTATCATCGGCGAGATGAAAAAACTCATAGAGGCTGAGCCTCTTGCAAAAATCGATTACGTCAAGATAGTTGACTGCGCTACCATGCAGCAGATAACCGCTCTTGACCGCCCTGCACTATGCGCAATGGCTGTATATATTGGCAAAACCCGCCTTATCGACAACTTCTTCACCGAAGACGTATAAGGAGGAGCATGATGCAGGTATCAATGTTAAAGAGCAAGATCCACCGTGCTGTTATCACGCAGGCTGAACTCAACTACGTGGGCAGCGTCACCATCGACGAGGACCTTATGGACGCCGCAGGACTTTTTGAATATGAAAAGGTCCACATCGTCAACGTGAACAGCGGAAGCCGTATCGAGACCTATGTTATAGCAGGGGACCGCGGAAGCGGAGTTATCTGCCTTAACGGAGCTGCTGCACGTTCAGGACAAAAAGGCGACCATGTTATCATAATGGCTTATGCGTCAATGACTCCCGACGAGGTAAAGGCACATCGTCCGAAAGTAGTCTTTGTCAGCGATGAAAACAAAATAGTACAGGTCTCCGACTATGAAAAGCACGGAGAGCTGAGGTAATATAAGAGAAAGCGCCGGTATTTCAGTGGAAATACCGGCGCTGTTATTATTTCATTTATGCTTTTTGCTCTTCAGCTTCCTGCTCCTCAGCAAGCTTGTCAAGGTCCTCAAGCTTTTCAGCCTTTCCTGTCTGACCTGTCTTTACAAGTACTTCGTTGATGTCTCCAACAAGTGAGATGATGTCATTGATAGACGCATTGATAGTCTCAGAGCTCTCATTGGTAATTGTAACATTATCATCAAGGGCGCTGAATGCGTCAATGGTGGTCTCAAGGATAGATGTAAGCTGAGATACGCTGTCGGCGTCCATAGTTGAGTTGTCATTACAGAAGGAAACAACATTCTCAAGAAGGTCCTTAACAACAGCTGCCCTCTCACTTGTAGCCGAAGTAGATTCGCCGATATTCTGCATATTATCAGTGATCTTTGAAACATTTTCCTTCAGCTTGTCTGAAAGTGCCAGAACCTCTTCTGTTATCTCTGCCAGCTTTTCATTCTGTCTGTTGAGTACAGAGTGTCTTGCAAGGAGAACGGATTTTGCATGAACGATACAGTTATCAGGGGTATTGAGACCTCTGTAGATAGCGATAGCCATATCACGGCAGGTAGCATATCCGCAGGCATGACAGTCATAGGAACGGTCCTCTTCTGTGTGCATGCCCATTTTCTCAAAGATAGGCTGGAGCTGATTGATATTCGGGATAGGTGTGGGCATAGATGGCTTGTAGTTTCTGAGGAAGTCAGCCACTCTGAGCTCATCATCGAATCTCTTGAAGAGCTTGTCGTCGCCTCGTCCCATGATTCCGCCTGACTTACGGCGTGTCTTAGCCTCATTCTCGATAGCTCTCATAGTTGTCATAACATCGAAAACTGTCTGTCTTGTTCCTGAAGCAGGACCGATATTACATCCGAACTCACATGAAAGCACGTCGAATATTCTTGGGTGCTTTGATTCGGGCATTCTGCTGTACATATCGATCTCTGTATAAACCTTGTGTACGCCCTCAGAGTTTGTGATATTTATATCGGGATCATGGAGCCAGATATTGTCTCTGAGTCCGCCGGGACGTGAATAGATAGCGCCCATCTGTCCCTGAGGCTCGTCGAACTTATACTCATAATCCTCTGATGTATCTATAGGGATATTAATGTCATTTCTGTCGAAGTACTCAAGAAGCTTCTTGATAGTAACATTGTACTCAAAGAGCTCTGTATCTATTGCCTCAAACTTCTCTGCGATACATGGAGAGATGAGGGCAATTGGGTTGTTCCTTCTGAGGTACTTCTTTATGTAGATAGCGCTGCAGGCAACAGGGCTGTGTATAGGTGAAAGGTTCTGGAGAAGCTTTGGCTGGTATGTCTCCACATACTTTACGATAGCAGGACATTGCTGTGTAACGATGTTGCCGATCTTATCCTGATCCATTGTTCTGATATGAGCCCATGTGCATATATCCGCACCGAATGAAGCATCGAATATTGTACATCCCTGCTTCTTGAACCAGTCAAGAACGCCCTTCCATCTTGTGGGGAGAACAGTCTTTATGGCAGGAGAAGCCATGATTATCAGCTTTTCCTTAAGGATATCGGATATACAATCATCTGTATCGTCGATATAATCTCTTGCGCCGTGAGTACATTTCTTTACGCACTCGCCGCAGCCGATACATTTATCGTGATTGACCATGGTTATAAAGCGTCCATCCTCAAGCTGCTTTACGATATTAGCCTCAGGCGCAGGACATTCTCTTACGCAGGCATTACAGCCGACGCATTTTTCAGGTTTTACAATGATAAGTTCACTCATAGCTATATAAACTCCTTACGACATTTCAAAAATCAAACGGTTTTACTTATTCTTGATGGAATTCGCCTTTGCTGCCAGAGCCGCAAGATCTATCTTGCCGCCTTTTTTCTCGCCGTTCTGCGGTTTTTCTGCTTTATCTGCCGCAGCTTCTTCAGCAGGCGCACTCTCCTTATTGTCGTCTTTTTTATTTCCGATAGATTCAGCCATCTGCTTCAGCTTATCAAGCTCTTCCTGCTTTTTGCGCTTTTCGTCATCCTCGCGCATTTTCTCTGAAAGGCTCTTTGGCTTTTCAGGGATCTCAGGCTGAATATTTTCAGGCAGTTTGAATACGGGAACTCCGCCTGCCTTGAGAGCCTCCTCAGTCTTGTTAAGGCATTCATCAGCCTCAACCAGCTTTGTGATACCCATATTGCGGAAGCCTTCAAGGGCATCTCTTACGCGTCCCATATGTTCTTTAAGTGTATTTACATCATCAAGCACTGAAGCTCTCAGATTATTTGAAGCTACATTCATCTGTTCAGCCTTGTTTTTAGCCTCGGCAATAGTCTCTGCGGCAGTTCTTTCCGCCTCGAAGATTATCTGCTGAGCCTCAACATTAGCGTCGGAAACGATATTTTCAGCAAGTTTCTTTGATTGATACTCGATCTCGGCAGCCTTTGACTTTGCAGCTCCCTCAAGCATTGACGACGACTTCTGCGCCTCGATAAAGACGTTGCTCAGAGCCATTGCCTCGTCCTGTGCCATGAGAGCCGCGCATTTTGATTCTGTAGCCTTCAGCTTATCTTTAAGCTCAGCGATCTCAGCGTTGAGGTCCTTGACCTGCTGTACATAGTTATTGTTCTCGTCGTCGGCAGCCTTCAGCTTCAAGTTAAGGGTATTATTCTGGACCTGGACCTGTGTGAGCTTTGCGCGTTCCTCAGAAAGCACAGTTTCGAGAGCCTTTTCAGCATCTGTACCTTTTTTGTAAGCCTCAAACAAAAGCTTTGTTTCTCTGAGCTCATTTCTCAGGTCATGTACCTGCTCATTGAGGTACTCCATGCGTCTTATAACAGCTTCCTTCTCGTATCCTCCAAACGTGACCGTTTTAATAAATCTTGGTTCTGCCATATTAATATCCTCCTTGAAAACCCGACGAAACATGGCTTCGCGCACTTATCGAGTGTGATATAGTTATATTATACACCAAAACCGTAATATAGTCAATAAAAAAACTGCACAAAAAAGAGGGCGGTTTTATGTAAACCGCCCAATATATGTCAACTTTGTGTTATTTTACTGAAATCAGTCATCTTCTCTCAGTATCTTCTGCACCTCTTCGTTATAATACAGACCGAGATCAAAGAGCTTATCTGCCTGTTTTCTGGTAATTATACCACGGTCGGTAAAGACGAACTGTCCGTGATGTCTCTCTGTTCCGTTCCACGAATCTATTACCTGAAGCCAGCCCTTCTTATCCAGTGCAGTTTCGGGGTACTTCATATCGGGGTAGAATTTCTGTGCGATCATCTTTGCGCACTTTGCATGATTTGTAAATGCGCAGGAATAGGTATCGCCCTCGGGAGATATCCAGCCCAGCTTGAAATCGGGAGAATTCTTCGCATACATATCCTCCAGCTCCAGCGGAGAATCCTTATCGGATTCGACAACCTGAAGAAAATGGGGATCATTCTCGCGGAATCTGAAGTATCCTCCGCGCCCGTCGAAAACAACGGGGAGCTGTTCCTCCGTGATGATGTCCTCAAAGCCCGTGCCCTCAAGAGCTTCCAGAGTATCGGCGTACTGATAGCAATATTTTCCTGTAGCCGATCTGTACACCGCAAACTTTTTCACTCTTCACACCTGCCTTCATTGATTTCTATGTGTCTATTTTACCACCTTTCGGATTATATGTCAATCTTTTTTACTCCGAAGGCGCAAAAAAGCGGCTGTCAATGCTGACAGCCGCCGTTTTTTACTGTATGATCAGATATTCATTACAGTTGCGATCATGTTACCGCCGTTCATCTTAGCGTTTCTCATAGCTGTATCAAGCTTAACGAGAACGGAGTTTACGTTGAGGCAGTCACCCGGCAGGTAGTGGTAAACAGCACCTGAGCAAGGAAGCTGAACTGTAAGGTTGAGGACCTCGTAAGGACTGCTCATTACACGCTGGATGTTCTGAGCGATACCTGTTGCCTGGCTCTCTGAGATATTCTTGTTGAATACAAAGCAGAACTCATTACCTGTGATGTTGTAGATCTCGGCAACATCTGAGAATTCCTGCTTGAGTCTCTCAGCAACTGCTGAAAGATACTCATCACCGAAGTCATAGCCGTAGGTATCGTTGATGCTTCTGAAGTTATCCATATCGAATACGGCGATCTGGAATCTGCCTGATTCGAGTCTGTCGCTGATATCGTTATCAAGAGCATAACGATTCTTCATACCTGTAAGAACGTTCATAACAGCAAGGTCGCTTGCCTTCTGACGTGTATTCTTGAGCTTTGCATCGACCTCTGCAAGTCGCATCTCTCGCTCTTCGAGCTCGAGTCTTGCCTTCTTTGCTCTTCTTGCGAACAGCCATACAGCAAGCTCACCGAGGATAGCGATAAGCATCATGATAGTCATGAGGATGTAGGACTTTGTGGTATTCTGTGCGTTCATCTTAGTATTCTCGATATTAACGATCTCGATACAGGATGTAAGCATTTCCGACGCAGTAACCTGAAGTGGATAAAGCTCATACTTCATGATGTCGGTCTTAGCCTGCTGGTCATCACCGACAGCAGTTGTTGAACCCTGAGCGTCAAGTCTGTTCTTATATGTATCAACTATAGCCTTAGCGTAATTGAATCGTCTCTGAAGCTGAGGAGAAACCTCTCCGATAGCCTCGAACTGCTTTTCAGCTGCGATAATATTTCCGTAGAGAGGACCTGTCTGTGCAATAAGAGCCATAGGCTCGCCAACGCCTGCAGCGATACTCAGTGAGTTCTTATTGATGTCTGAAAGGTGACCGTTCATTCTGTTGATAGCACTGTTAGACATACCGGTCTTTCTTGAAGTCTCTGCACTGCTTGAGTAAATATTCTCAACAAGCAGAGTATTGAAAATATAGATGATGGCTATAAGGATAGCGGCAAATACGTATCCGCCTGAGCCCTTCTTAGATGATGTTTTTGCCATACTTCTCCACCTCCATTAAAATTTATCGGGATACAGCAGAAGCTGAATAAACTCATCGTTCATATTGCTTGCATTAACATATATAACACCTGTATCCAGACTCTGAATAACGCCGCTTCCCGATGCTGCAGTCTTTGCATACTTTACACCAACATATCCGATGATATATGGGTTCTGAAGGATAGTACCGTCGAGTACGCCTCTCTTGATGTAGCCGATCTCCTCTTCGTCGGAGTTATATCCGATAACAGTTATCTTGCCGGCGAGGTTGAGCTCCTCAAGAGCTTCACAAACACCAAGGGTAGTATTTGTGTTTGTTGCAAAAAGGATAGAGAAGCCGTTTCCATCTGTGCCGAGGAGCTTCTTTGTAGCTTCCTTTGCTTCTTCTATCTTAGAGCAGCGCTCTGTCTGAACGAAGTTCTTCTTGATAACAGCGAGCTGGCGCTCTTCATCTTCCTTTGCCTGTTTATCATGCTCTGCGATAACAAGCTTAGCCTTCTCATACTCAGAAAGCTCCTCATAAGGAACGGTTGTTGTTGTCTCAATGACAGCCTCTGTAGTTACAGGAGCTGTAGTTACAGGAGCTCCTTCTGCATTGCCGCCCTGAGCACCTGCGGGAGCACCGCCCTGAGCACCTGCAGGAGGGCCGCCCTGAGCACCGCCCATTGCAGCAAACGGATTTGCAGCAGGTACTTCGATGCCGTATGCAGCTGCGATACCTCTTGTCATTCTATCAGTAAATCCTGAAATACGTTTCTCTGCAGTAGCAGCGGTATTTCCGATAATACCGATCTTACCGATATTCTTGAGATCTCCGCCCTTTTTCTTGAAAGCGTCGATCGCATTCTTTGCAGCTACCGCACCACCGTCGGACTCTGAAGAACCGATCTTGGAAGAAACCTTCTGCTGCATAGTTGAATTGAGCTCTGAGTTGATCGTAACGACCTTTATGCCGCTGTCCAGAGCCTTGGTGAGCGCTTCATCAAGATCAGTTTCACTGTTGGGAGCGATCACGATAGCGCTGGCTTTTTTGTTGATAGCTTCGTTGATAGCTGCTATCTGAGAAACGTAATCGTTATCGCCGTCGGCAACGGTATACATCATTTCATAGCCAAACTCATCGCAGGCATCCTGAGCACCCTTCTTAACGTCGTCCCAGAAGCTGAGATCCTGCTTAGTGATAACTGCTATCTTTCCACCTGTCTGTGCCTGCGGCGGACCACCATGTGAGCTTGACTTTCCACATCCGCTTGTAACAAGCATTGCAGCTGCTGCAAGACCAGCCGCGATTGACTTGACTGCACCTTTTCTTTTTTCTTTGTTCATATGCTGAACCTCCTTAAAATCAATTATACCTGAAACCTCCGCAGGATATCTGCTTGATATTCCACTTACATCCTCATATCATGGAACTTACATGAGCGTGCGGCATTACCCCTGTCAGGCTATATATTGATATCCATAACTTATTCTATCACATTTTAATTCGGATTTCAACAACATTTTGTAAAAACATCATTCGCGCCATATACAAAAATATCAAAAAATTTATATGCATTTTAATCAATTTTATACGTCTGGTTTATTTCACAAAAACGATTACATATTTTGGTGCAACCAATTTCAGGAATAATATTTTTCCCCGATATTACGCTCTGTTATGAACTTAAAAAATTTGCACAAATACTATGCACGATTTTTGTAAAAGATAATTCAATTTTGCTTTTAGCCCTTGTTTTCCCTTGACATTAAAATAGAAAAGTGTTATACTAAACGTGATAACAATATAAATACGCATATTTAACTTTGCGCTGCTATATTTTTAAGTCAGGAGGAGAGACCATGCAATGCGAGAAATGCAACGCACCACTTGACCCTAAGCTTTCTGCCTGCCCGCAGTGCGGTGCACCTGTACCGCAGAATATAGAGGGCTTCGAAAACACTATGGAGTTTCAGCATGAGCTTAGGTCGATCGTTGTTAACGACGGCACAAAAGCCGTTGCCAATAAAGACAGGTTCATAGGTCTTCTCAGCGATCACATCCCCGATTACGACAAGGAACGACGCTTACTTATTAGTATGTATAAAATGGGCGTGTTAAAGATCCTTCTCGAGGATAAGAACCATGAGATCGCTGTTATGAAAGCTAAAAGCTTTATGCTCGGAGACCTTTTCCTTTCGGAAAGTGCTTCCGAATTCGTTGTAGCCTGCTATACCTACCTTCTTGGCTGGCCTTACGAATCGCATCTCAAAGTCCTTCCTGAAAGCGAGGACGGCAGCGATAAGAAGACCGAAGAAGTAAGAAAAAGACCTGTGGACATCAACGAAATGGTATTTATGCCGCGTAATGCCCTCAGATACAGGCTCAGCGGAAATATCACGATCCCTGAGGGATACACAAAGCTTGAAGCCTTCTGCTTCGATAAATTCGGTTCACTCAGGACAATCAAGCTCCCATCTACTCTTCTTGCAATAGGAGAATATGCTTTCTCCTCGTGTAAGCGTCTGAGAGGTCTCGAGCTTCCGGAAGGTCTGAGAATAATAAAGCAGGGCGCATTCAGTCAGTGCGCAAACCTCGTCGTTGTAAAGATACCTGACGGCGTTCTTGAGATAGAGGACAGTACCTTCTCATTCTGTACAAGCCTCGAAGTCATCGAGATACCGCCAAGCGTAAGCAGTATCGGTGCTGAGGCATTTTCGGGCTGTGATAAGCTCAGAAAGCTCTTCCTCCCCGAAAGCATCAAGTTCATCGACGCAAATGCGTTCTCATACTGCCCCAATCTTGTTATCTACTGCATAGAAAATTCATACGTTCATAAATACTGTTTAGCCACTGGAATTAGGTTCACCCTCGTGACCTCGGCTGAAGAATATGAGCTTGACTAACTAATAAAAGAAAGGATGAGATCATATGATAGAGCTTGAAATAGGTCAAGAGGTCGAAATGGAATTCGGTGGCAAAGCCAAGGTGCTCAGCGTTATCGGAAGCGGTGGTCAGGGTATTGTTTACCTGGTTCGCTTCAACGGACAGAAATGGGCACTTAAATGGTACGACATCAATAAGATGAGCAAGCCTGCCGCTTTCCGTAAGAACCTCCAGAATAATATAAATGACGGTCCGCCCAGCAATAAGTTCCTCTGGCCGAAATACCTTACCAAGGAAGCAGAGGACGGTACATTCGGATATATCATGGAGCTCAAGCCCGAGGGCTTCGATTCCTTCGTTGATATCCTCAATACCTATAAGCTGGAGATCGATCCACTGACAGGACGCGGTGTAAAGCGCCCTGTAAAATTCAATACACTCAGCGCTATGGTGACCTGCGTCATCAATATCGTAAACGCTTTCAGACAGCTCCACCGTGCAGGTAAGAGCTATCAGGACCTTAACGACGGAGGCTTCTTTATTAATGTAAATACAGGAGCTGTCCTCGTCTGCGACTGTGATAACATCGCTCCTGACGGAAGCAACTTCGGTATCGGCGGTAAGCCCGGCTATATGGCGCCTGAGGTCGTAAGAGGCATAGCACAGCCTAATGTCCAGACAGATAAGTATTCACTTGCAGTAGTGCTCTTCAAGCTTCTCTTCAGAGGCGACCCTATGGAGGGCGAAAAGGTGGTCCGCGATGTCTGCCTTACAGAGTCCTCAGAGCTCAAGCACTACGGTCAGAACGCTGTTTTCGTGTATGACCCCGACGACGACTCTAACCGTCCCGTAAGAGGTATCCACGATAACATAATCAAATTCTGGAGAATTTATCCCGATTACATAAAAGACGCCTTTATCCGTTCATTCACCACAGGCGTCAGCGATCCCACAAAGCGTATCATCGAGAACGAATGGCAGAAGCTGTTCATACGCCTGAGATCAGAGATCATACAGTGCGGATGCGGAAGAACCAACTTCAGTTCTATGTTCATTCATCAGAACGAAAAGACCTTCAAGTGTCCGAAATGCGGAATGGAATTCGTTACCATCGGATTCAGCAACCGCGATTACCGCACACCCCTTTACCTTGGCTGCAAATTCTATACCTGCGAGATAATCCCCGAATCCGACGACTTTACAGCCGTTGCGGGTGAGCTTGTGGAAAATAAGCTCAAGCAGGGCGTCCTCGGAATAAAGAATTGTTCCGACAGACAATGGAAAGCTAAAATGCCTGACGGTAAGTTCTATGACATCGCTCCCGGAAAGGGATTCCCCGTTTGGCAGGGGCTTGAGATCGATTTTGGCGAAGTAAAAGCACAGATCTAAGCTGCTTAGCCAAAGCAGTAATACTGAAAGGATGTATTAAATTATGAGCAATGAACGTGTTACAGAACCCGAAGTAAACAAGAACGTTAATCCTTCGGATGATTTCGATACAAAAGAAACTGTTTCTACAGCTCCAGAGTCCGATGACAGCATTCTCGATTTTGACGACGATCCCCTCAGCGCTACAAGCGTTTCAAAGAAGAGCCTTGTAATATTCTTCCTTATTGATACCTCAGGAAGTATGAAGGGAAAGAAAATGGGCGAGCTCAATACCGTTATGGAAGAGCTTATCCCCGAGATACGCAGAGTCGGCGAAGCTGATACAGAAGTTAAGGTCGCTGTTCTAACATTCTCTACAGAGGTAAGATGGATGTACTCCAATCCTATCCCGATAGAGGACTTCGAGTGGGCAAGACTCCGTGCAAGCGGCGTTACCAGCATGGGCGCAGCCTTCAAGGAGCTCAACCACAGAATGTCAAGAAACAGCTTCCTCAATTCACCCTCGCTTTCTTTCGCTCCCGTTATCTTCCTTATGACAGACGGCTATCCGTCTGATGACTATAAGGAAGGCCTCAGAGAGCTTCAGACAAACAGCTGGTATAAATTCGGACTTAAAGCCGCTCTCGGTATAGGTCAGGAAGCTAACGACAATATCCTCGCAGAGTTCACAGGCTCTAAGGATACAGTTGTTCACGCTTATTCAGGCGGTCAGCTGGCTCAGATGATCAAGATCATCGCTGTTACATCATCACAGATCGGAAGCAAGAGTATGACTCTCTCCGACGACACAGGTCATGAGATCGGCGAAGAGGACGTTTTCGCAGCAAAGCAGAAGCTCCTCGGTCAGCAGATCCAGGAACTCGTAAGCACCCAGACAGACGGAGACGACGTGCCCTTCGATACAGGCTGGTAATATTTCAAAACTTCTGAGGAGGACTGAAAAATTATGTTCAACGGCTTCAGCCATTCGGTTATGGGCGCAAGTCATGAAAAGACCAATCTCGTTTGTCAGGACAGCTCTGCTTTTAAGGTGGGCGATCACTACGCTATCGCTGTAGTCGCAGACGGACACGGAAGCAAAAAGCACTTCAGAAGCCACATGGGCTCTAAGTTCGCTGTTGAGGCTGCTATCGAAGCCATCGACAGGTTCTATGAGGACCGCGAGGCCTTTGAGAAAAACCTTCCCGTCAACAATAAGCTCATCATAAAGAATATCGAAAAGCAGATAATCTCAAACTGGAATATGAAGGTCGAAAAGCATCTTGCTGAGAATCCCGTTACCGATGAGGAGAAAAGTAAATTTACTCCAGAGGAATTCGAGGCTATCCTGCCTGAGTCATACTACGGCTCTACGCTCGTTGCCGCCGTTGCAGGAGATGACTATACATTCGGCGTACAGATCGGCGA
Organism: Ruminococcus flavefaciens; assembly: GCA_004554385.1. GTDB lineage: Bacteria > Bacillota > Clostridia > Oscillospirales > Ruminococcaceae > Ruminococcus > Ruminococcus flavefaciens_T. The sequence continues at coordinate 4,078 of SFMO01000171.1, read as the reverse complement.
CGGAAGTCTCGTAGCTATCTTTGATGATTGCAAGGCTGTTATGCCAATGGAATATAACGAATCCGCTCCTGCCAATGTTACGGCTTCTGTGTGCAATTCAAACGCTGCAGGTATGTTCAGCAGCTTCTATGCACCAAAAAAGAAGCTGATAGCTCTTTACGGTTCTACCGACGGACTCTATACTTCCTTCGGTAGCGAGTACGATTTTCTCGATTACCACACTATTATAACAAGTCAGCTCGGAAACCTTGAAACGTTCAAGAACGTTATCAAGAATAATCTGGCTAAGCGCTCACGTTTCGGTACAGAGGACGATATTTCCCTCTCCTGTATCTATAATGAGGAGCTGCTCAACGAAAAACTCGATACTCTGAAAAAGAAGGTCGAGGAAAACAAACAGGCAGCTGCTGATCGTAAGGCTGCACTGCTCAATAAAAAAGTCTGACATAAGCCTTAATGTTCATAAACGCATAGGCAGCGTTTAATAAATTAAGAAAAGTGGTGTTTTTTATGGAAATAGGTTCTTTCTACAACACAGCTAAGAATTTTGCGGAAACTCTGAAGGAAAAAAGACCTGAGCTTGTTAACTATGATGCTTGTCTTTGCCTTATAATCGCCGATTCAGACGAGATCTATTCAGGAGTATCCTCAGTATCCATAAACGAGGGCACAGTAGAAGAGGTCCCCGCTGAAAAGATCGCAGTTATGTCCATTATTACTGCAAAACACGTTATCGCAAAGCAGATGATCGTCATCTCTCTCGACGATTTCAGCTACTTCAAGCCAAATGAAGAGGCTCTCGCCCTTCTCGTAAATTCAAGCGTTGACAACAGCAGCTGTAAGGTTGTACTTTCTCCCGATGAGGAAGTGCTCGCTACATCTATCGTTCCCGCTTCAGAAGCTCCTGATTTTCTCAGCGGATACGACGAGGATTCACTTGGCGCTCCTGCCGACTTCGCAAGCGGCATAGACGTTGATGACGCTAATCCGTTCAATAACGGCGCAGCAAATCAGGACGCTGCTCCGAATTCACTCTATGAGAATACAGAGGCAGCTCAGCAGCAGGGTGCAAGCGGATTCCCGAATGTCTACGGACAGCAGGGATATCCACAGCAGCAGGGTTATCCACAGCAGCCGGGTTACCCACAGCAGGGCGGCTTCCCACAGCAGCCGGGATACCCGCAGCAGGGCGGCTTCCCACAGCAGGGCTATCCGCAGCAGGGTGGTTTCCCGCAGCAGGGCGGATACCCGACTCACGGCGGCTATCCTCAGCAGCCGGGTTATCCACAGCAGGGCGGCTTCCCACAGCAGGGCGGTTATCCTCAGCCGGGTGCGTACAATGGCGGTATGCCTAACTCAATGTATCAGCAGCAGGGTGTAAACGCTGCTCCTTACAGACAGGGTTATACAGGACCTTCAGTACACGGCGGCGCTATGAGAAGCGTATACCAGCAGCCGCAGAGCCAGAGCGTTACTCTTACCTCAAAATCAAACGGCGAGAGCGCTTACAAGAAGAGACTCAGCAATTTCCTTGACGATGATGATACAGAAACAACAGGCGCAGGCGATGGAATGACCAAGGAAGATATGCTCAAGCAGGCTAAGGACAGAAAGAAAGTCGCAAAGGCTAATCTTAACTTTAAGAAGAAGATGTAATATAAAAAATATCACTATATTATTTTTATAAAGGGTTAGGTATTGCTTTTTTTCTCAGCATATGTTATAATAATTTTATCTACTATGGATAAATGTTTCTTCAAACATCAAATTTTACGGCATTTTCTGCGTAAACACGCAGTGTCGATATATTAATCTGCGTTAAGGAAAGGGATTGCTATGAATTATTTGCTTAATATTGATGAAGCGATAGACCGAAAGTTCCTTGTGACCAAGGCAATGAAGGGCCAGGCTGATATCGGTACTATTATCCACGTAATGGATGCCGAACAGCAGGGACAGGCTGTAATAGTCTACTACCGCGTCACAAGATATAATGAGAAATTCCACGATTATCAGGATTATACGGCTAAGTTTGAAAACCTTGCCGCATTCTGCAAATGGGCTCAGCCCGATAACTTTATCGCTCGTAATTACGAGTGCTTCAGTATCAGAGACATCCAGCACTATATAAAGATAAAGAACAGAAATTTTGCATCTTTCTGTCTTCCTATCATTCTTATTGCCGCTATCATTATCTGGGTAGTTGCTCTCTTTGTAGTTAAGGGCATTGCAGGAATCATTATAGGTGCTGTCCTTACACTGGTTGTTATCATCGGAGCATTCTCACTGTTAAAGATGCAGAAGAAAAAGGAGAAAATGCGATTGTACCGTAAGGTCAGCGCTGGCTGGGGCGTAGTTTTTGAATAAAAGCTCCCCGTATTCAACGCAAATGCTTCATCGTTACATTGCGCTTTCCTTTCTATAGTCTATGTAATCGAATACCCCCTGAGGTTTTTCCTCAAGGGGTATTTTTATGCCATAAAATATTAATGCCGGCATTGTATCATACAGCCGGCTGCGTTTTTCTCTTTATCTACCACAGTCTGAACCCGAAATGCCCCATGAAATCACAGGTAATAAATACAGATAAGAGATTTTTTTATCCATACCCAATTCCTCTTCTGATTTTTCATTTCATCTGTTCAGACTATGGCCGATAATTTATTGTACTACTGAGGAAGTCATAAGTCAAGTATTTTTTTCAATTTTCACCAGATTTTTCCTTATATAACAAAAAGCTCCGCCTAAGCGGAGTTTTTGGGGAGAAAATAGTCCGAAAAGAGGAGATACGGACTTTTATATTATGGACCATATCCCGTTTTACAGGGAAGGGATGGAATACGATCCACGGAGCTGTCTTTATATCTTACCTTGCATTAAGTTCAAGGTGCTTGTATGTGTCGAGCCACAGGTTCTTGCCCGGCTCTGATATTCTGACCTGCTCTCTTGTTTCGGGATCAAAATAGCTTGTAAACTCTGAAAGCTTATTGAGAAAGCTGTCATTATACTTTCTGAGCATAGAGTCAAGATTGCTCTTCCACTCGCTGAAGCGCTTGCTGTCGTACTTCTCCTTCTCATAGAGATGGAACACAGCAACCTGCGGATTATAGACTATATCCACATTATTCTTCATCATGCGGTATCCGAATTCCCAGTCCTCTATTCCTTCACCGCGGTAATTCTCTTCAAATCCGCCGTATTGCTTTATGCACTCCATTGGTATAGAGAGGTTAGAGGTCTTGGTAAAGATCATCTTATACTTTACCTTATCGAAATCATAGCTGTAGGGCTCAAGCATTTCAAGACGTATATCCTTGATATAGTAGTAACTCTTCTGCTTGTCGAGACCAAATCTTTCGGGCTCTGTGAGCCAGTAGCGGATACCTGTTCTGAACAGCGCCCTGATCTCCAGATAGAATCTGTCGCTCTCTTCAAAGACCTGCTTTGTGAGACCAAACTGTATTATAGACTTTCTGGACTTCTTATAGCCGTTATAATGTCCTGAGACAAAATCTGACGGAGCTATCTCGTCGCCGTTGAGGAAGATGACAAGCTCGCCTGAAGCCTTCTGAAGTCCGATATTCTTTGCATGACCTGCTTTTCCGTCAGGTGTACTGCAACAGACGGTTTTTATTTTTGCACCATGCTCATTTATATATTTCTCGAGCTGGTCATTTTCGCCGCAGTTTACGAATATGAGTTCATATTCCTTTGGATCGAAGTCCTGCTTTTCCAGCGAATCAAATAATCTGACAGTTCTTTCTGTCTTGTCAGAATACGGAATGATAATACTGCATTTCATGTTTAATTGAATTCTCCTTTTGAGATTCCCCTCTTATCAAATGCCACCTTTGCCCCTGCTCTTCGAGAAGGGACAATCTTGCTTTTCCGATACTATTATACATCAACACAAGGTAGAATTTCAATAAAAAATCGCAATTGTGTATGCCGGCGCCAGAACCGCACTGACACGGACTTTCGACCGCACCTTGCCGGACTTAGAACCGCACTCTGCCGGAGTAAAACCGCACTTGAGCGGAAGCCTGCCCGAGAAAACGTCAGACAGGCCCACTCATAT
>SFMO01000170.1 GCA_004554385.1 Ruminococcus flavefaciens | reverse complement strand
TCTTCTCAATAAATTCAATATTGAGGTGGATATTCCGTTCTGATTTTTGCAGTTTTGGAAACTGCAATTTTGGATTTTTGTAATGCGGATTTCTGCATTACCGTGTCCACATTTTTCGGCTGCTCCGTCAGCCGTTCAGCCTCGCAGAGCCCCATAAGCATTTTTGATAGTCCGAATAGGCTGTCAAAAGTGCTTTGGGGTTTACTGGCGGCGCACCGCAAGTAAATTCCGGCTTTCCGAGCCGTTTGGTTTGCCGATCTCCGTATCGTTGCAAGCCAATTCAAAAGCCCTTCAAGGGCGCTCATCATATCGCAGGCGGTGAGCCTTGCGTATATGATTATCCCTCGTCAGAGGGTTCAGATAGAGATAAAAAGGAGACATTTTATGAATGCAAAATCTATCTCGATGTGCGAGGGCAAAGGCAGCCTTTCACATAATAACCGAGAGTTCACTGCCAAGAATATCGACCCACTCCGGACGCCAGATAACATCGTGTTCGTTCAGCAGGACTTGGGTGAGACCTACCAACAGCTTTTTGACGAAGCGGTAGAGAGATACAACGCTCGGCAGAAAAGAAATGACCGTAAGATCAATGACTACTTTGAACACCTGTTCAACCGTCCTCCAAGCAAGAGCGTGATCGAGGGGGCGAACAAGCAGAAAAGTTTCTACGAACACCTCGTATATATTGGCACGAAAAATGACTCGGCTGTCGGCACTCCCGATGCAGAAAAGACCGCCGAATGCCTGCGTGAATACATGGAGGGCTTTCAGGCGAGAAATCCTAACCTCTATGTGTTCAATGCGGTCATGCACCTCGATGAAGCAACTCCCCATTTGCATATCGACTATATTCCTCTCGGACATTACAGCAGAGGTCTTGAAGTCCGCAATGCAAAGAACAAGGCACTCGATGAAATGGGCTTCGGAAATGATGCTCACTCCAACAACCGCTGGCGGCTCAGGGAGTGGGAAGTGCTGAGGGATATTTGCAACGCTCACGGCATTGAGATCAGCGAGCCTAAGAAGTCCAGAGGTTACAGCTATACCGTCGAGGAATACGGCGAACACGAGGACGAGATCAGGCGGCTGAATGAGGAAAAGGCTCAGGCACTTTCCGAGCGTGATGAAGCCCAAGCTGAACTTGACAAGGCGGCTAAGAAGAAAGTTAAGCTGGACGAGATCGAAAGTATTGAGGTCAAGGAGTCTGTGTTCGGCAAGAAAGTCACCCTCGCCAAAGGGGACTACGACACCCTCAGCGACACCGCCAAGAAGTATGTGGCTATGGTCAAGTCCACGAAGAAGCTAAAAGCTGAACACGATACAGTGGTGCAGGAGCGTGATGCTCTGAAATCACAGTTGGCGGCTGCTTCCTCAGAGCTTGCCACCTACAAGAAAGTCGAGGAGCAAAAGGGACTTTTCACCCGTGAGAAGCTGAAAAAGGAAGCGGCTCGAATCAGTCGTGAGGACGAGCTGTCCCGCAAGTTGAAAAAGGCTGAGGCTTTTATTTCTGCCTGCGGACTGAATGCCGATTATCAGCAGTACAAGTACAACAGCACAACAAGAAAAAATGTGCTGGAATAACATACAAACAAGATAGAAAGCAGGGGAAGTACCTGCTATGGAGGTTTTTACAACTATGACAACAAATCGTAAGAACGAGCTTATCGCTCAGCTCGTGAATATCCTGAGCGAACTTATAGAAGCTAATGATTCCGAACAGGTGGCTGAGATCAAGTCTGATGCCGTGGAGATGCTGACCGTCAAGGAATGCACCGAAGCGGTCAAGGGGCTGTCCGAGCATACTGTCCGCAAGCTCATCAAGCAGGGCAAGCTGCCATATCTGAGGACAGGAGACGGCGTGAACGGCAAGATGATTATCAACAAGGCTGATCTGCTTGCCTACTTCAACGGACAGACAGCAAACAGATAATTCTGTACGCTGAGAACGGCGATTTTACGCTGTTTGAACGGCAACAGACAGAAAATCCACAAACACCATAGAACAAAGGACATAGATTTCGGCATACTCCCGAAAAAGATAGAAAAAACT
>SFMO01000169.1 GCA_004554385.1 Ruminococcus flavefaciens | reverse complement strand
TTAAATCTGTTATATTCACACGCAACTCATTATCTGAAGGCATAGGCGAAAGTGCTTTTGAAGGCTGCGCAAGTCTCGAAAGCGTGGTTCTTCCGTCATTAATACACGGAGGCATCAAAGCAAACGCTTTCAAGAACTGCACATCGCTCAAGCAGATCACATTCAAGAGATCTGATACTCAGATACTCGGCGATGGTGCTACAATCTCAAACAAGACTGTTGACGGAAAGCCTGTATTCACAGGAACTATTTACGGCAAAGCTGAATCAACAGCACAGGCATACGCTGAGAAATACGGCTACAACTTCGCAGACTATGACAATATCCCATATACTACAGCACCTGCTTCAACAACAACAACAACTACTAAGGCTACCACTACTACCACCAAGGCTGTCACTACAACTACCAAGGCTACAACCACAACTACTAAGGCTACCACTACAACCACCAAGGCTGCTACTACAACTACCAAGGCTACCACTACAACTACCAAGGCTGCCACTACAACTACCAAGGCTTCTACTACAACTACCAAGGCTACTTCTACAACTACCAAGGCTACCACTACAACCACCAAGGCTACTTCTACAACTACCACGGCTTCTACTACTGTAACTACAACAGTTGATACCTACACTTCAAAGGGCGACCTTAATCACGACGGAAATGTTAATGTAGGTGATCTTGTATACCTCCAGAGAGTTCTCCTGGGAATAGAGAAGTCACCTGAATACTCCTGCGATTTCAACGGTGACGGAGTAAACGACATATTCGATATGATCGCATTAAGAAAACTCCTCGTGAGAATAATGAACAGCTCCAACTGACCTGAACAACCTTAAACCCAAACAAAAAGCCATAGGGAGAATTATCCCTATGGCTTTATTTAATGTCTTCTCAACTATTAAAGATCAGATTCACGCTGAAGTCTGAAGTCTACAGAGCGCTTCAGATATTCCAGGTATTCCTCATCACGGCACATAGCCTTGCCAATATCATCCGAAAGCTTCGCAACAGGTCGTCCGTTGACGTACTGGAGCTTTATAACGATATTGAGCGCGGTCTCCTCAGTATCATTGGAGCAGAATGTTCCGATACCAAAGGACACCTTCGTCTTGTCACAGAAGTAATCATGGAGCTTCTGTGCTCTGTCAAAGTCAAGGCTGTCGCTGAAAAGCAATAGCTTTGACTTCGGATCAACGCCGTACTTTTTATAGTGTGCTATCATCTTCTCGCCCCATGCATACGGATCACCGCTGTCATGGCGGACTCCCGTATAGTTGTTCACCATTGAACGGTTGAAGTCAAGAAGAAACAGGTCTGTAGTAACTGTATCAGTAAGAGCAGTACCATTATCGCCCTGATACTCGTTATACCAGTCATTCATGGCATAGTGATTGGTATAAGCAAGAGGTATGGAGTCAATGCCCTGATACATCTGAACGAACTCGTGAGCATAGGTGCCTATGGGAGTTACGTTATACTTCATTGCAAGGTAAACATTTGAAGTACCCACACACTTGTCTGTCTCGGTGCAAAGACGCTTTACCACAACGTCCTCCCACTCGCGCGAAAGTCTTCTGCGGCATCCGAACTCGGCAAATTTGAATGTATATGCGCCGTCATTGAGTGCCTTTATCTTTGCGTCGAGGCGTTCCTCAGCAGATTTTCTGAGCCTGTCGTAGTCAAACTTCATGCGGAAGTACACCTCATTGACGATCTCAAGAAGGTATATCTCGAACTGCATAGCAGAAAACAGCGGTCCGTCCACGACAATCTGAAGTTTTCCCTCACTGTCAAGCTCAGCTGTAACGTAGTCGCGGATAGGTCTCCACAGCCTCAGGAACTCCACATAGTCGTTCTTGATGAAACGTATGGAACGGAGATAGTCCAGCTCTTCCTTTTTGAACGTCAGGGAGCAGAGATGGTCGATCTGTTCGTTGATCTCCTGCACCATTTCAGCAGTAAAAACAACGTCCTTGTTGCGGCACTTGAAGAAATACTGTCCGCAGAGATCTGTGTGCTTGTGGAAGATGACCTGATCCATATTGAATTTGTAAAGATCAGTATCCAGAAGTGAAACGACTATGGGTTGGAGTTTCATGGTATTAATTCCTTTCTGTCCGATTAAAATCGGTTATTTTCAGCAGTATATTGAAAAACTTCTTTATACATATCTTCCCCTATAACGCCATAGTAAAATTATAACTCAAAACGCCCCGTTTGTCAATAAAAAGTCCTTGACAGGCGGTATATACCGTGCTATAATAAAAAATGGTATTCAACCGACAGTTCGTTTGCGCCATCCTGTCGTTAAACAAAACCAGGGCATCTGTAGCGCAGGGATACTGCGTATTTTTGGGAAACAGGTGCGTCTGCTTATGGCAGGCGCTTTTTTATACAATTTTGAGGTGATGTAATGTACATTCTGAAAACATCGGCTGAATTCGACAGTGCCCACTTCCTTGCAGGATACAAGGGAAAATGCGCTAATATACACGGACATCGCTGGAAGATAGAGGTCTGCGCCGCGGCAGAGTCACTTATCGCCGAGGGCGAAAAGCGCGGCATGGTCATCGACTTCGGCGACATGAAGCACATTGTACGCGGTCTTGCTGACAGCTTCGACCACGCGCTTATATATGAAAAAGGCACTCTTAAAGCCGCAACTCTTACTGCACTTAAGGACGAGGGATTCCGCCTGATAGAAGCTGACTACCGTCCCACGGCAGAGAACTTCGCAAAACATTTCTATGAAGTCCTCACCGCAGAGGGACTTCCCGTGAAAAGTGTCACGGTCTACGAAACACCCGAAAACTGCGCCATATACGAGGAGGAAAAGTAATGCTGCCGGTTGTTGAAAAATTCATAAGCATAAACGGTGAAGGCGCTCATGCAGGCGAGCTTGCAGTATTTATACGCTTCCGCAGCTGCAACCTCAGCTGTTCATACTGCGACACCTGCTGGGCAAACACCGAAAACGCTCCTGCTGAATATGAGTCTGTTGAAGAGCTTGCTGCATGGGTAGCTGAGACCGAGGTCCGCAACGTTACTCTCACAGGCGGAGAGCCCCTGCTCCAGAAGGAGTGCGGTGCGCTGGCGGAGCTCCTCATAAAAAACGGCTGCCGCGTTGAGATAGAGACCAATGGAAGTATCTCCCTTGAAAGGCTTACCTCTGCGGAATACCGCCCCATATTCACTATGGACTACAAGCTGCCTTCAAGCGGCATGGAGGAGTTCATGTGCATTGATAATTTCCGGCTTCTGGGCTGCCACGATACAGTAAAGTTCGTTTCGGGAAGCATTGCCGACCTTGAAAAGGCTGCGGAGCTCATTGACAAATACCGCCTCACTCAGCGCTGTCATGTCTATATCAGTCCTGTTTTCGGCGAGATAGACCCTGCGGATATAGTCGAATTCATGGAGGAACACAGGATGAACGGCGTCCGCTTGCAGTTACAGCTCCACAAATTCATCTGGGAACCCACAAGGAGGGGCGTTTAATGGACAGAGAAGCTATTGAATATCACGTCCTCGGACTTTTAAAGGCTATAGGCGAAGACCCTGAACGTGAGGGACTTAAAGAAACTCCTGCCCGTGTAGCACGTATGCTTGAGGAGGTACTTGAGGGTACTGCATATACAAACCATCAGATAGCGGAAATGTTCGGCAAGACCTTTGACACAGACGACAGCGAGGATATGGACAGTGCTGTTGTAATGAAGGATATAACCGTGTTCAGCTACTGCGAACACCACCTTGCCCTGATGTACGATATGAGCGTTAATGTCGCATATATCCCACACGGAAAGGTCCTCGGGCTCAGCAAGATAGCCCGTATCTGCGACATGGCTGCAAAGCGTCTGCAATTGCAGGAGCGCCTCGGAAAGGACATTGCAGAAATAATCTCCGAAGCCGCAGGTACTCCCGATGTGGGAGTTATGATACGTGGCAGTCACAGCTGCATGACGGCAAGAGGCATACGCAATGCCAACGCAAAGACTGTCACAGGCACCTATCTCGGAGAATTCCGCAGAAATGCCGAGCTTAAGGAGCTCATAAAATTTGATTGAGGAGAACTGTATGAAAGCATTGGTACTATTCAGCGGCGGAGTAGACAGCACCACCTGTCTCGGCATCGCTGTAAACAAATACGGAGCTGAGGAAGTCCTCGCCCTTTCACTGTACTACGGACAGAAGCACAGCCGCGAGCTGGAAGCAGCCCGTAAGATAGCCGCACGTTACGGCGTAAAGCACAAGGAGCTTGACCTTGCTCTTATTTTTGCGGACAGCGACTGCTCGCTTCTTCAGGGCTCTGACGCAGACATTCCCAAGGAGTCCTATGCAGAGCAGCTGCAGAAGACCGACGGCAAGCCGGTCTCCACATATGTCCCCTTCAGAAACGGTCTTTTCCTGTCGTCAGCGGCAAGCATAGCCCTGTCAAACGGCTGCACCGAGATATACTACGGCGCTCACAGCGATGATGCCGCAGGCAATGCCTATCCCGACTGCAGCAGCGATTTCAACGATGCCATCAACCGCGCCATTTATCTCGGAAGCGGCGGCGAGCTCCGTGTTACAGCGCCGTTTATCGGCATGAACAAGGCTCAGGTCGTAGCCGAGGGTCTAAAGCTGAATGTCCCCTACGAGCTCACATGGAGCTGCTATGAGGGCGGCGACAAGCCCTGCGGAGTCTGCGGCACATGCCGTGACAGGATAGCAGCCTTCAGAGCAAACGGCATTGAAGACCCTGCAATGAAAGGAGAATAACTATGAGCGGAAGAAACGACAATGAAAAAGGAGATATAACCCTTCTCGGAAATCAGCATACTAAATATTCCTACGACTATGACCCGTCAGTGCTTGAGACCTTCCCCAACAAGCACCCCGACAATGACTACTTCGTAAAATTCAACTGTCCCGAGTTCACAAGTCTCTGCCCTATAACAGGTCAGCCCGACTTCGCAACGATATACATATCATACATACCTGCCGAAAAAATGGTGGAAAGCAAATCACTGAAGCTGTATCTTTTCAGTTTCCGCAACCACGGAGACTTCCATGAGGACTGCGTAAACATAATAATGAAGGACCTCATAAAGCTCATGGATCCCAAGTATATCGAGGTATGGGGCAAATTCCTTCCCCGAGGCGGTCTGTCCATTGATCCCTACTGCAACTACGGCAAGGCAGGGACAAAATGGGAACAGATGGCTTGGGAGCGTCTCTCTCAGCATGATATGTATCCCGAAACTGTCAATAACAGGTGAAGTCAGCCTGTAGGGGCGAACATTGTTCGCCCGAGCCGTTAGCCATTAGCCTTTAGCTTTTAGTAAGCTGAACCCATGAACGGGATTCCAAAGGGAGTATACTCCCTTTGGTCAGGTCAAGGGCTGAAAGCCCTTGTGGGGTATGGGGCAAAGCCCCGCATACGTCAGGCGCCTCGCAAGGGGTGAATAAAAAAACAGTCCGGTGGACTGTTTTTTTAGAGGGGACGCCTTGTAAGAGAAGGCGTCCCCTTGATCTAAACATAAAAAACTCCGCTGTAACCGTTAATACAGCGGAGCTTTTTTATAATGGGGGGTAAATTCAAATTTGATCAGCCTGCAATATCAAGAGAAGCGACCTTCTTGAGAAGGAACTCCTGTATGCGGAGAGCGTCATTTGCAGTGATACCCTCGCTGGACTTGTCAACATCGCCGTTTGCAAGTCCCTTTTCGGTTATGTGCTTCTCGTCGGAGCCTTCAAGTCCGTACTTGTTTGGATTTGCAAGGTACTGCATGATGAGTACGACATCTGACATATCTATCTCGCCGTCGCAGTTTACATCGCCGTACTTGTCTGCCTTTACCACTGTAACAGTAGTTGTAGTCGTCACAGGCTCTGTAACAGTCGTTGTCGATGTGGTTGAGGTGATAGTGGTTGTTGTAGTTGAGGTTGTAGTCGATGTTGTTTTAGGCTCGGAGGTAGTTGAAGTTGTTGCTGTTGTCGTTGTAGTAGTTGTTGTCTGCTGTGAGCCGTTTGAGGAGATGATGAACGCCTTTATGCTCTCAGCACCCGAAGCAGGAGGAGTTATCTCCTTGCCTGACTTGTCGGAAGCATACCATGCCTGTAAAAGTGCTGATTTTTCCTTCTTGATGTTCTCAATGAGCTGCTTCTTTACGTCAGCATCAGTAACTGCCTCAGCAGGCTCAGTGGATACGTCCATTACCTGCTTAGGATTATTCATGTCGAGAGTAATGACGCCTGACTTCTTAGCCTCCCATACGTATGACACCCAGTAGCTCTTTCCGTTTAGCTGAGGTGAGAAGCCGAGACAGCCGTTCATAAAGTTGGTATTGCCTGCGAACTGAACATCAACGAAAGCAGTTTCGCCGATGCTTGTACCGAAGGATACAGTGCCGCTGCCATTGTCAGTGCCGTATATCTTGTCACTCTCGGAAACATTTGCAGATGTGGTGGTAGTAACTATCTCATTTGGATTAGTCACTGATGTAACTATAGTAGACTGAGCGCTTCCTCTTGCGTACTTGTTGATAGCCGCAACTATCTCGGGGCGCTTCCATGTGCAGTTTGACCTGTCAAGGAGCATGAAGCTTATATCGTCCCACCAGCAGCATGTAACGCCTACAGATGAAGCATATGCAGTGAAGTAAGCAGCACAGTCAACTCTGTCCTGTACATTGTTGCCCTTTTCTCTTGCACCGTATTCGCCAACGTAAACAGGGATACCCTTTGATGTGTACTTCTGGTATACCTTGTCAAATGCCTGATTTATCTCACCTGTGTCAGTTTTGATATTGAACTTTGAAACGCTCTGCGAGTCGCTTTCCTCAGCGAGGGCAAAGCCGTATGGCAGATACGCATGAACAGCTACGATAAGTCTGTTCTGCACCTTGTCGCTTGGGATCTGGAAGTTGTCATTTGTAGCGCCGTCAACTGAGCAGTCATAGCCGGGAACTGCAACATATCTTGTGCCGTTGTTGCCGCCTGATGAGCGGATAGTGTCGAGAACGTCCTGATTGAGCTTGTTGATAGTCTTTATAGCGTCGATACAATCAGGGTTGGAAGGGTTTATCCACCATTCGTTCTGATGACCGATAAGACGGGGCTCGTTCATAGTCTCGAAAATGAGCTTATTGTCGTAATCCTTGAATCGCTCAGCTATCTGTGACCATACAGTTGTCATGTACTTCTTTGACTGAGCATAATGAGCAGAATCGGGATACATATGCTTGTCATCGTTATCGTGGTGGACATTGAGGATAACATACATATCATTATCGATAGCGTAGTCAACTATCTCCTGAACTCTGTCCATCCACTGCTTGGTAATCTGATAATTGCCGTCTACGTGATTGTGCCACGAAACAGGGATACGAACTGTTCTGAAGCCTGCATCCTTTACAGTATCTATCATCTTCTTTGAGGTCTTGTATCCGCCGTTCCAGCAGGTCTCGATGCCCATTTCACTGCCTACCCAGCCTGTATCATCGATGGCATCCATAGTATTTCCAAGATTCCAGCCAAGACGCATATCCTTCACAAACTTTATTCCCTCTGTCTCGGGAACGGACTTTGCAGGGATACTGAGATCAGGGATATTGTAATCTGCTGCTGCGACCTTATTGCTTGTAAGAAGAGGCACTGAAAGCTCGCCGATGTCTGTAACGTCGATGTCGGAGCTTACTGCTGCGGCAGGAGCGCTGTATGCGCTTTCAGTTCCTTCTGCTGCCTGCTGAAGGCTTACGCTGACAGCAGATGAAGTGAATATCGGACTTCCCATAGCAGATGAAACAAGGGTAACAGCTGCAAGAGCAGCAGACCAGCTTTTTTTGACAAAACTATTCATTTTCATTTCTCCTTTGCTGAACATTTAATGTTCGGTACTGTTATATCCTTGATTCTATTATATAGCAGGCAAATGTAAAATTCAATGCTGATTCCAACTGAATTTATGTACTTTTCAGCTTTTTGCAGTTGATTTTTTCGTGCCGTCATAGTATAATGAAAGAAAAGGAGGGCAGACAGATGAGAAAACGAATAGCATTCATAACCGTAAATGTGGAAAAACTGTACCAGACAAGCCTTATCGAGGCTATGTCTCAGCAATCCTCGGCTCTTGGCTATGACCTTGTGGTGCTGACTCATTTCGTAAACTTTGACAACGAGACCGATCACCTTAAAGGTGATGAGAACATCTATACTCTGTTAAGACAGCTTTCCTTTGACGGCGCTGTCATAGACTCAGGCTCATACTACAGCCGCTCACTTGTACAGAAGCTGGAGGATATGCTCTTTGAAAAGGGTATCCCCGTCATCGCCCTTGACTATATCAGCGACCGCTTTGAAAGCTGTATACAGAACAACAGAGAGAACTTCCGACAGCTCACCCGTCACTTCACTGATGTACACGGCTTCAGAAAAATATACTGTCTCAGCGGTCCGAAAGGTATAATCCACTCAGACCAGCGCATAGAGGGCTACAGAGACGCCCTTGCAGAAAAAGGTATCCCTTTTCGTAAGGAGCATATCTTCTATGGCGACTTCTGGGTAAATTATCCCAAGACCTTTGCAGCAGAAATAGCAGCAGGAAGGATAGAAATGCCCGAAGCAATAGTCTGCGCCAACGATTTCATGGCACTTCAGCTCTGTCTTTCACTTGAAGAACATGGCATAAGCGTCCCTGACGATATAGCCGTAGGTGGATATGACGGCAATCCTGATGTCAGCAGCTATCAGCCGTCGCTGACTACATTCTGCAGTGCCTACACCGAAAACGGTATCGAAGCTGTATGCCGTCTCCATGAGCTCATAAGCGGCGAAGCTGTAAAGCAACGTATCAAAGTAAATCCCGCAGTGAAAACGGGAGCAAGCTGCGGCTGCAAAGCAAATACCTCAAAGGACGCAGCTGTCAGCGAGAAGATGTTCGCACGGGATATGAATATGAGCATTTTTATGCACAGCAACTACTCCTCTATGATGAACAACGTGCGGAATATGGACGAATGTGCCATAGTCCTCACCCAGAATGCATATCTCCTTGACCCATGCACGGACTTCTTTCTGTGCCTTTGCTCAGACAGCTCAGCAGGAAGCAGCGGCTACACTGACACTATGCTGTGCCGAATGGCTTACTGCCGCGGATTGAGCGACATAACCCCAAGGCAGTTCCAACTTGACAATATGATACCTCAGCAGGAGATTTCCGACAGTCCTGCCGTCTATATCTTCACTCCCCTCCACTACCTCGACAGAAACTTCGGCTTCTGCGTCCGACGCTGCCCGACCAGCATCGTATTCGAGCCATATTACGGCGAATTCTGTCAGGTAGCCGCAAACTCCATAGAGCGCATACGTATGCTCGACTACGAAAAGCTCCTCAACGAAAAGATACAGCATCTCTCCGAGCGTGACATACTCACAGGACTTTTCAGCCGCAAGGGACTTATAGCACGGACAGAAAAACTCTCGTCAGACCGAAGATACTTCGGAGTTATCTACTGCATCGAGGGTGCAGAGCAGCTCCGAAGACAATACGGCAGAGAATATGTCCGACAGCTGATAGTCTGCTTCGCACAGGCTGTAAACCTCTCATGCGCAAGGGGTGAGCTCGCTGCAAGAACAGGCAGCGAGGAGTTCATAATGATAGGCGAATGTGACAGCTCCGACTTTCCTGAGCAGCTATTTATCAACTCGCTCAAATCAAATCTGAAAGCGGCAGAAATGCAGCAGAATATCAGTATATCCTCTATGTTGAGGCGTCTTTCCGCCGTCACCGACAGCGGTAAAGCTCCCACGGAAATAATAGCTCAGCTTGAGGAGAAGCTTGAGTCTGTACGAAGCTCGGGAAACGGCAGCAGCAGTGCCTTTCTCGAAAAAATAAGGGAGCTCCGCTGCAACGTGTATGAGGAGCCTCAGCTGCCATGGACTGCGGAAAATGCCGCCGCTGACCTTGGTATCAGCACCTCATATTTTCAGCACCTCTACCGTCTTTTCCTTGATACGAGCTTCAATGCGGACGTAATATCCGCAAGGATAGCCCTTGCAGAAAGGCTCCTTGCCAATACCGCTCTCAACGTAAGCGAAGTCGCTGAGAGATGCGGCTACCCCGACGCCTCCCACTTCATGAAGCTGTTCCGAAGGAAAAAGGGCATGACCGCCTCAGACTACAGGAAAAAAGTGACAGCCACTTCCCGAAGCTGAATACAGAAAACCAGCCCGAAAGCTTTAAAGCCTTCGGGCTGGTTCAATATACATGTTATTTTTTCCTGAATACAGGGATACCTCTTTCCCTTTCAAGCGTATACCGTTCACTGCCGAATACAAATGTGTATCGCTCAGTTTTGAAGTTCTTTATGGTAACGCTGTCACCCGTATCCATATTTCTTATGGTGACGCTTCCGTCCGATGAGGTTGTAATAATCATTTCGGATGCCGACATACCCTCGAATATGAGAGTTTCATCACCGTCTGAATCCCTGATGACGTCACTGCCGAAGCCTCTTTTGAAATAGTACTCGTCATCGCCGGCGCCTCCGCAGAGAGTGTCATTGCCCTCCTCGCCCTTGAGCTTGTCATTTCCGAGGCTGCCGAAGAGAGTATCGCTGCCTGCTCCTCCTCTCAGGGTATCATCACCTGCACCGCCGTGGAGATAGTCATTCCCCTCATTGCCCGACAGTGAGTCATTGCCTGCTCCGCCATAGAGCTTGTCACTGCCGCCGCGTCCGAAGATACGGTCATCGCCCTCATCTCCCCATATATCGTCGTCACCGCCGAAGCCGTGGATAAGGTCAGCTTTTTCTGTTCCGTAAACCGCTTCATCAGCCTCAGGAAAGAGTCTTCTCCTCTCTCCGTCAGCCACGTGCCAGATGACCTTCCCCTCATTATTGCGGTATTCAAAGAACCTGCTCCATACACCGGCGCCGTTGAGACTTCCGAGGCCGTTTTTCTTCAGGAAACTGTCACGGACATTCATAGCATCAGCAATACAGGTCTTTACGGCAGCCACTGCACTGGTCACTGCACCTGCGCTGTTTCTGAGGCATGAGCTTACCATTTCCGCTGCTGAAAGCTGATTCTGCAATATGCAGCCAAGCTCTGCCGTAAGCTGCTTTGAGGACACGCTTCCCACTGCATATCCCACCTGAGCCGTCCGCTCCGAAAGGCTTTCTATGGCAAGAGATGCCCCAAGGTAGTATAGCTTCACAAGATCAGGATCGGACATCGCATAGCTGAGCCTTTCGCTTATGGGCGCCGAAGCAATAGATCTGTCTGCACTGAGGTCACTGGGGATTATCAGCAGATCAAACACCATGTCCTCCTCTGCCTTTTTGCCTGCATAGGAGGTAAGGGGAACTATTATCTCATAGAGATTTGAAAGAAAGCCCACACACTCCTCAAGACTTGCTTTTTCGCCGCTGAGTCCGCCGGGAGACTTGCTTCCGCCGAGAAACTGCTCCGAAAGAGTCATAAGCGTCCTGCACATATCCTCTCTCTTTTCGTGAGGGAGTTCCATAGCGTTTCTGCTCAGCTCTTTTGAACACAGAGCAAGCTCTCTCTGTCTGTCCGTCTGGTCATTGAACATATTGGTGCGGAAGTTGAAAAGATAGTTGCAGTAATGGCTGTCAACGTCCCTGTAGTACTGGGGAACGATGGAATGAGCGCCGTATATGTCCGCCAGGGCAGTATTTGTTCTGATATATACAGTATTCCCGTCGGGAACCACCTTTTTTCCAAGCACGTTTACGTAGTCGTTGTCGCCGCATACAGAGTAGAGCTTCATACTCAGCTCACTGAGGCGGCTTTTGCTGATACTTCCCAGAAATTCAGGTGAAAAGCCCTGTCCGTCAAAGGAGATGCAGTACCTTACCCTGTCGCCGTATACCGACCTGAGAGTAACATACTGAGAGAGATTTCCGCCCTTTGAATGACCTGTGACTATAAGTTTCACATCACCGCTGAGGTCAAGGGAAGCGAGTACATCTTCAAAATAGCGAAGCGCTACATTCTGATATTCTGACGAAATATTGGAAAGTCCGTCACCGTTGTCGTACCACCTTCCCGTACCTGTACCGCGGTAAACAACATAGACCTGTGAGCCGTCTGAGCTTTTGAATACCGCACCGTAAGCCCCCTTGTACCTCTTTCTGTCATGCTCGGAAAAGCTGACGAGCTCCAGTGCGGCAACGTCTGCGTTCGCTCGCAGTGCAAGGCTTCGTCTGACCATTTCCAGAGCCGCCTTCTGAGGATCCTCAAGGCCGTCAAAGCTTATCTGGTCTGCTATGCTTTTCAGCGTAAGAGGCTGAGAGCTCTTTACACACCTGTCAACATACATGAATGTATTGAGTATTATTGAAGTCCTTGCTTCGTTTTTTATTCCTTTTTCTGCGAAGAAATCCGCCATAGACAATTACCCCCATTTCTTGTCTGTAATATTGAAATCATCGTCCATTCCAAGTGAACATTCTGCAAGGATATGTGCTTTATCGATGTCTGCGGCAGACTCCGCCAAATCGTACGCCCTGCTGTCATCGGAATACGCAACATAAAGATAACAGCGTATTCCCTTCCCCTTAAGCTTTTCAAAAAGCTCGTCAAGCTTCCTGTCCTTCTGAGACATATCCTGTCCCGCAGGAAGAAGCACCGAGAAGCTGCACTTTGACGCCTGCAGCATCTTTTCTGCATCGGTTTCCTTCCCCATATCCGCAGGCAGCACCATCATTTCATCGGGAGCATAGAATACCCTGCACTCTCCGTAGACCTCCTCCGCCACGGCTTTCAGATATGACTCCGCGTCCTTTCTGAGATAAAATGCCATGTAGTTGTCCCTGTTCTCGGTCTTGCCGTCAAATACTCCCCTTACGGCGTATACCGTATCGTCGGGCAGCTTTTCCGGGCGGACGAAAATTGCACAGTGTTCGGTCATGGCTGTGCCGCCGCCTGCATTTTCCACAAAGGTAAAGGTCTCACCGTATTTTTTCTGAAGGCTTTCAATAAGCACATCTCTGCCGTCTCTGACAGGTACAGAGTCGTGTTTCCTGCACCCTGTACCCCCTGAAATAACAGATGCGGCAAGAAATGCCGCAAGAACTGTATGCTTTATGGATTTTTTCGTATACATCACCTCTGATACATGATGCTGTCAGCTGTTTTGCGCCTGTTCAAGCGCCCTGATAACAGCTTTGTGCACGGGGAATCTCCTGCATTTCGGAAAATCCTCCGTATACTGCTCAAGGAGCAGCGCCGCATCCTTCGGAGCAAGCTGCCCTGCCAGTCCCACAGTAAGGCTGTGAACTGCATTCATAGGCATGAGCACACCGTCAGGCAGCCCTTCATCACAGGGCACACGATAAATGAACTCAAGAACACTGCGCAGCTCCTCAGAAGAATGTTTTTCCTCGGCATATCTGTCCAGAAGCTTTTTGAGTTCATCATAAAAGCGGTCATGGCAGGGATCGTCAGCGAGCCTCTTCCCAATACCGAAAAGGCCTTCCCATGACCTTCTCTCGCTTTCGAGCCTTGCCACCTGTGCCGTATACTCGCTATAGACAGCGCGTATATCCTCAAGCATCATTATCTGTTGTTTCCTCTGTCATCATCGTCGAAGCTTTCCTTCCTGATGTGAGCAGAGGTATAGTCAGAATAGAAGCGATAGATGGTATAAACTGCGATACCGATAGCTGCAAGTATGAACAATACACCGAATGTCCATGCAGTAGCCATGTTCATGGTGGTATCCTTGTTTGTCAGGAGCTTTACACCGAAGAAGCCGATGCATACTGCTACGATAACGCGAAGGATAGCTGCGATTTTTGTCTTCTGGCGCTTTACAGCGTCGATCTTTACTGTGTTCATTATAATTTTTCCTTTCTTTATAATACGGCCCGACCGTTTTTGCCGGGCCGCAATTATCATTAACCTGCCTTGCCTGTTTTCTTGTTGGATACAACGTCGAAGATAACAGCTATAAGAAGTACAGCGCCCTTGACTACATACTGCCAGTTGTTGTCAAGGCCCTTGATGGACATACCCTGGTTGATAACACCAAGGAGTATAGCTCCGACTACTACGCCTCCGACAGTACCGCTTCCGCCGTATGCAGAAGCTCCGCCGATGAAGCATGAGCCGATAGCGTCCATTTCGAATGAGTTACCCGTATCACCGTTGATAGAACCGATACGTGCTGCGATAAGGAGTCCCGAGAGACCTGCAAGGAGCGACATGGAGGTATAAGCCATGAAGTATACCTTGTTGGTATCGATACCCGAGAGCTTTGTAGCCTTCTCGTTTCCGCCGACAGCGTAGAAGTAACGTCCGAAGGCTGTCTTTGAAGTGATGAATGCATAGATAAATACTATTGCAAGCACCCACAGTGCCATTACAGGGATACCCTTGTAGTGTGCAAGCTTCCATGTGTAGGCTATAACAAGAAGATCGATAACTGCGATCTTGGCAAACTGTGACACGGCTGAAGCCTGCTTGTAGCCCTTCTTAGCCTTCTTTATACGGTTGAATACAGTAACTGCAACGAGTATGCAGGCAACTGCAATACCTGCGATGAAAGCTGACCATTTAACGTCCTTGTCCAGCCCCGGTATCTCAATGTAAGAAGCGAAGATGTCAAGGAAGGTCTTGTTTGTTATAGCGATAGTCTTTGATTCAAGTATCGCACGTCCTATACCTCTGAACAGGAACATTCCTGCGAGAGTACAGATAAACGGCGGAATATGTACATATCCTATCCAGAAGCCCTGCCACATACCTATCAGTACCGAAAGAACAAGGCAGATGATTATGACAAGATATGCGTTCATATTGTGTTTTGACATGAGCTGGGCGGCTATGGCTCCCACAAGGCAGACCGTCGAACCAACCGAAAGGTCGATGTTACCGCCTGTGAGTATACATAAAAGCATACCGCAAGCCATTACCAGCACGTATGCGTTCTGGAGCAGAAGGTTTGAAAGATTCTGCGCGAGCAGGAGCTTCTGTTCTGTCCATACAGCAAAGAATATGAATACCACGACCAATGCAATGACCATGGTGTATTTTTTGACGAATGTTTTGACGTTCATATTATACTCCTTAGATCATTTATTTCTTATCCGACTGAAGGATAGCCGCCATGATCTTTTCCTGCGTTGCGTCCGCTGCAGGCATCTCAGCAACCATTTTTCCCTCGTTCATAACGTAGATACGATCACACATACCGAGAAGCTCAGGCATCTCAGAGGAGATCATTACCACGGATTTTCCCTGTGCCACGAGGTCGTTCATAATGCAGTATATCTCATACTTTGCACCTACGTCGATACCTCTTGTGGGCTCATCGAGAATGAGCACCTCAGGATCGGCGAACATCCACTTTGCGAGAAGGACCTTCTGCTGATTTCCGCCTGAGAGATTTCCTACAGCCTGTTTTACGGAAGGTGTCTTTGTGCGGAGCTTTTCCCTGTATTCCTCAGCCACAGCATTTTCCTTGTCGGTATTGATTATGCCCTTGCTGCATACCTTTTCAAGGCGGGACATCGTTGTATTTCTGGCAATGCTCTCCGCAAGGATAAGACCGTTGCCCTTTCTGTCCTCAGTAACATAAGCAAGACCTGCCCTGATAGCGTCGCGGACGTTTTTCAGTTCCTTCTGCTCGCCGTCTATCTTGAGCTTGCCGCTGATACCGGAGCCGTAGGATCTTCCGAATATGGACATTGCAAGCTCTGTACGTCCTGCACCCTGAAGTCCCGAGAAGCCTACTATCTCACCGCGGTGAACATTGAAGGAAACATTGTCGACTACCTTCTTTTCGGTATACAGCGGATGATGCACCGTCCAGCCGCTGACCTCCATACCTACCTTGTCGCTGATATTATGCTCACGGGCAGGATAACGGTCACTGAGCTCACGTCCTACCATTCCGCTGATGATACGTGCCTCATCGATATTATGATCTGCATTGTCGATAGTCTCGATAGTAGCACCGTCACGGATAACTGTTATCTTATCGGCAACGTAGGATATTTCGTTGAGCTTATGTGAAATTATGATAGATGTCATGCCCTTCTGCTTGAAGCTTATGAGCAGATCAAGAAGCATCTTTGAGTCCTCTTCATTCAGTGAAGATGTAGGCTCGTCGAGAATGAGCAGCTTAACATCCTTGCTGAGTGCCTTTGCTATCTCAACAAGCTGCTGCTTGCCTGTACCTATGTCCTTGATGAGAGTAGTAGCCTCTTCCTTCAGTCCGACCTGGCGCATATGCTCGCCTGCCTCGTGGTAGGTCCTGTCCCAGTCTATTCCCAGAAGTCCCTTGCGCTCATTACCGAGAAACATATTCTCTCCGATGGAAAGCTCCGGTATAAGAGCCAGCTCCTGATGGATAATAACTATTCCTTTTTCCTCGCTGTCGTGAAGAGTCCTGAATTTGCACTCCTCGCCGTTGTAAACGATATCACCTGTATAAGAACCAAAAGGATAGGTACCGCTGAGGACGTTCATAAGTGTGGATTTGCCTGCTCCGTTCTCACCGACAAGGGCGTGTATCTCACCGGGCTTTACCTGGAGATTAACGTTATCGAGAGCCTTTACGCCCGGAAACTCCTTTGTTATGTTTTTCATTTCGAGAATATATTCTGCCAAGTATATACCTCCTTTACCATGTCTGTATGTCCTGAAACCGCCTGATATTCAGAAAAGGGCAGGCAGCGCCCGCCCTTTTACAGACAATATTGCGTTCTTATTATATGATCAGGTTGTCTCAGCTGTAGACTCAAGATACTTGTTATCGCTGTCCCACTTGTAGAGACCTGTATCTACGAGCACATCGAGATTATCCTTAGTGATTACATAAGGAACGAGGAGATATGAAGGAACGACCTTTACGCCGTTGTCGTATGACTCTGTATCGTAAGTAGCCTCAGCAGTAAATGAGCTTATAAGGCTTCCGTCAGGAGTCTGACCTGAGAGGATAGCCTTTGATACTTCGAGAGTAACGCCTGCCTCATCGCTTACGTTCTTGTAAACAGTCATTGACTGCTTGCCGTCAACGATGTTCTTGAGGTTAGCAATATCGCCGTCCTGACCTGTTACGATCGGAACATTCTTGCCCTTATAGTCAGAAGATATAGCCTGTGCTACACCGAGAGCTGTTGAGTCGTTTGAACAGAGTGCAACATCGAGCTGCTCATCCTTTGAATAGTAAGAAGCAAGTGTATTCTGCATATTCTCAAGAGCTGTATCTGTAGACCACTTATCTGTAGCTACCTGCTCAAACTTCACCTTACCTGACGGGATATTGAGCTTGCCTGCGTCGATATACTCCTTGAGTGCATCATAAGCGCCGTTGAAGAAGTAGCCTGCATTGTTATCAGCGGGATCACCGGCAGTGAACTCGATATTGAAAGGACCTGCCTCGCTGTCAAGCTTAAGCTGGTCACGGACGAATTCGCCCTGGAGCTTACCTACTGTATAGTTATCAAATGAAACGTAGTATGAAACTGCATCTGTATTCATGATAAGACGGTCGTAAGCAACTACTGAGATACCTGCATCCTTGGCATCGGCAAGAGTCTGAGAGAGGGTGTTGCCGTCGATAGCAGCGATAAGGAGAAGGTCTACCTTATCAGCGATCATGCCCTGGATATCATTGTTCTGCTGGTTAGTATCGTTATCTGAGTACTTGAGCTCAACAGTATAGCCTGCTGCCTCGAACTGTGACTTGAGGTATTCACCGTCACGGTTCCAGCGCTCGAGGGACTTTGTAGGCATAGCGATACCAACAGTTTTTCCGCCGCTGCTTGTTGATTCGTCAGTATTTGAGGAAGCTGATTCATCAGTGTTAGCGTCTGTCTTGGATTCAGTGTTTGTGCTTGGTTTAGATTCCTTGCTGCTTTCAGATGTAGAAGCACCGCCGCATGAAGCGAGTGAGCCTAACATCACAAAAGTTGAGAGTGCTGCAATAAACTTTTTCATAAAAAATCCTCCTTATGTTAAATAAAATTTGTGAAAAAATTGTTGCCATTGATTATTATATAACTAACATTGCATGTTAACATTTTACATATTTTTACTGCCCATGTCAAGGGATTAACTATAGATTTCGTATATTTTCTCTAAAACTTTGGCGTATTGTATAAGCACTCACACCTAAATATGTATAAAATGTCAATTGTTTATGTAATATTTAATGCAAGTCGCTGTATAAATTTTAATATGCTGTTGACAAACTATGGGAAACAGAGTATAATACGTGATAAAGGAGCTGATCACAATGCAGAACGTCACCACCGAAAAGGCACTGAAAAACCAGTTGGCTTCCGTTCGTATGGAGGGCTACCGCTTTTCGGAAAAAGAGATAGAAAACGTTAAAAAATGTCTCAGCGGCGAGCTGTCATTCAAGCAGTTCACCGACAAGATAATCAAGGACGTCAAAAGGAAATAATGGCTGTATACAGGATAGAGGGCTGCCAGTGGAACTGCTACCCAAATACGACAGTTCTCATAAACAAGCTGAATATCACCGATCAGAAGGAGCTCGACGACATCGAGAAGCAGATAACCCTTCTCCGCGGCATACAGGCTGAACAGTCAACAGAGTTCATCAATGTTGACTTTGAGTTCTATAAGTCCCTCCACAAAACGCTGTTCGGCGATCTCTACGACTGGGCAGGTACTCTCCGCACTATCAACATCTCAAAAAAAGGTACTGTTTTCTGCGACCATTCCGAGCTTGAAAAGCTCGGTGTGCTGAAGTTCAGACGGCTTGCCGCCGCAGATTACCTGTGCGGAATGACAGACAGCGCTTTTCAGAAAGAGATAGCCGAGCTTTACCATGAGCTGAATATGCTCCACCCCTTCCGCGAGGGTAACGGACGTACCCTGAGACTTTTCATCACACTTTTAGTTCGTCATACAGAACGTGACATTGACTTCACAAAATGCAGTACAGACACACTCATCATAGCCGCTATCAAAGCCGCACAAGGCGATATTTCAATGCTCAGAGACGTTTTCGGAGAGATAATATCCTCTTCCATATAAAATACGACCGCCTCACAGGCGGTTTTTTGTTACCTTAGCATAGACAGTTTATACCATTTGTAATATCAGTACCTTTTTATTATTCAAATGTAACATTTTTGTAAATCGCCGCCTTTGTTTTGCCATACAAGTTGACAACCGCTATGAAATAATGTAAAATAGTATTATAATAATGTGTAATTATGCGCAGAAGTCTGATCCGAAGATCTTATCTGCGCAACAATCGGACAGAGGTATCAAAATGTCAAGATCTCTTAAAGCAAGTACAGGATTTTTTGCGGCTGTCATTCTCGTCCTTTTCGTTTTTATCAGCTTTGCTGTTTCATACGGCAGCGTGCGTTACATCGGCTCTAAATACTGTGACCGCGTCGCCTCATCAGCTCTCGACTTCTCGGCGCTGACAATAAATGCCGATAAGGCAAAATCGAGCTACAAAACAAGAATAAAATCTGATGACTATGATTCGGTCCAGAACAAGATCGCCGCATATCAGCGCAGTAACAGCGATTTGATCAGAAGGATCTCTCTCGTCAGCTTCAGCAATACCGCAGGCGTTTATATTTACGATTCGGGGGGAGAAACTCTCGGCTCACGCCTCGATTACAACAACTATACCTCCTCGGTAAAGGCTGAGCTCATTAATGGAAGAAACTCAATAAAACACGAAAGCAATGGCAGACTTACATTATATCGCCCCCTCAGAACAGTGGACGACAGCCTTTGCGGTGTCATCATCGTAGAGCTCGAAAAGCCATTCGAGACTGAGCTTCTGCCGCTGATTTCGGGAATTTTCTGCGGACTTCTGGTCCTCAGTCTTATTTTCGTACTCATTTTCGTTATCTACCTCAGACGAAAGATGATAAAACCGCTCAACAAGATCACGGATTATATAAGGTCCATCAAAGGAAGCGACAACAGCAAGTACGGTGCAGACGCATCAGTCATTTTCGACGAATCCCGTGAGGACGAGATCGGAGAGCTCAGCGCTGCACTGAAAAGGCTCCTCGGCAATATGGATTCAGGCGCAAAGTCGCTGAATCAGGCCATATATGATGCAAACCATGATGGTATGACGCAGCACTGGAACAAGAGATTCTACCACAGCATGGAGGAATCCTTCAGAAAATGCGATCCCCTCTGCGTCATTTATTTCGATGTCAATAACCTTAAGCTCATGAACGATACCCTCGGCCATGAGAGCGGCGACTTCGTCATAAAGAGAGCCGCAAACTATATCAGAGAATTCCTCGATGAGGGAGACTACTGCTTCCGTATGGGCGGCGATGAATTTCTCATAGTTATGACAAAATGCACTTACAGAAGACTCGACAAGATAATGGATCAACTCAATAAAGATTCGCCGTATATACTCAGCAGAAAAAGCGATTCCATAAAATGCTCGCTGTCATACGGCTGTTCATATGCAAAGGGCGTATTTTCTTATGATTCTCTCCTCGCCGAAGCGGAAGAGAATATGTATAAGAAAAAAACAGAGCTCAAGCAGCTCCTCGGAATGCCCGACAGATAAAAGAGGTGGTAGTTTTGGAAAATGAAAAAAGAATAAGGCGAAGATTCGCTCCGTTTTCCAATACTCCTGTTGGCATCAAAAGCTCCATACTTGTAGTTCTTATGCTCCTTTCGGTAATGACCATATGGTGGTCAATGGTAAGAACTATCTCCCTGACACAGAAGGAAAAGTATAAACAGATGGAGTACACGGTAGTCACAGGCTCCGAGCAGATCGTCAATCTGTCCGTGGAAAGCGCTGTGTCAATTGCCAAGAACATCTACACAAACGAAGCAATCTACGACTTTCTCAACGAGAAGTATTCGTCCTCTGCAGAGTATTACGCTGCATATTATCCTCTCCAGAGAAATACGGCTCTTAATATCGCAGAGACCAATATCGTGAAAAGCTGCACTATCTATACCCAGAACCCCACAGTTCTCACAGGCGGCAGCATCAAAAAGCTCGAAAGCGCTGAAAACGACTATTGGTATAAATACTTCAAGGAAATAAATAAATCAACGGTCATCTGCATCGACCAGAGCAAAAATGCAATGATACTCGTCAGAAAGCTGGACTATTTCAGCCTTGACACCGGTGACAGCTATCTCTGTCTTGAAATGAATGCAAAGGTAATATCAGAATTTGCTGATAATCTCGATTTCGACGGTGAGCTCTACATCTTAAGCGGCAGCTATGTCCTCTACAGCAGTGACAGAAATGTCTCCTCAAGCGAAATGATAGACATAAACCAGGATTTCGAGTGCCTGACCAGAAATTACTACACAATGGATATAGAGTTCTATTCCTGCTCTCACAAAAGAGGCTTCGGCGATTTTATCGCCATTAACAAGCAGCTCATGATCCTGCTTGTGGGAATAGTCATTCTTTCAGTTTTTACAGGGCGCCTTATCTCCATGGGAATCAAACGCAGAGTAAAAGCGGCTATGGCGGAATACAAAGCCATCGGCATCATACAGCACACAAGAAAGGGAAAAAACGGCAAGGACGAGATCGGTATGCTCATGGATATATGCTGCGAGATGTCGGAAAAACTGCAGCTTCAGGGCACTGAATCAAGACAGCGCAGCGACTCCCTCATACGCAGGGAATCTGACTACGCTTCCCTCTTCTCAACGGCTATGCGCCTTGATGCTGAGCTTGCTTTTACTGAAAAATACCCCGATATAAGACTCGAAGACATAAGTAATGAGTTCATCCCTCTCTCAAAGGAAGCAGAGCTCATAGAAAAAATAGCCGAAAAATTCGGCGGAAAATTCTCAGCATCACCTGTCTCGGAAGTAGACCTCAGCGTCCCCGCTTATTCCTTCGCGCTCATCGCCGAGGATCTGTTCAGCCACTTTGATGACGTCTCATCAAACATTCTCGTTTCGGGCAATACAGCAGTTCTTTCCTTTGAGAGCAGCGAAGCTCCTCCTTCAGACTTTTTGCTTAAGCTTGATGCTATTTTTGAGGATAATGACATCAGCCATGAATACAGCTTCGACAGAAGCTACAGATTCAATCCCTATATGCGCCTGAAGCATTGTCTCGGCGACATGATCGACCTTGAAATAACCTACCGTGACAGACTCAGACTTGTATTCACAGTATCCGCAGATACAGGAAAGGGGGATCACTCATGATAGCAGGAAGGATAGCTGCTGCGCTCATCGCATCAGCAGTACTGGTTTCTGCAGCTGCAGGCTGCGGAAAGAAAAAAACAACGAAAAAAACTATCAGAGAATTCTCCGGCGTCTTTGCTGCAAGAATACCTGAAATCGACAACGATAATGAGGTCCAGCAGCTCATAGCCGAAAAAACAGGAGCCTTACTGCGTCAGACATGG
The DNA here is from genome assembly GCA_004554385.1 of Ruminococcus flavefaciens. GTDB lineage: Bacteria > Bacillota > Clostridia > Oscillospirales > Ruminococcaceae > Ruminococcus > Ruminococcus flavefaciens_T. Next base: position 1,174 of record SFMO01000169.1, on the reverse strand, counting down.
ATATCCGATCAGGATGATATAGATAAGACCTTCAGCGATATGATAATATCCAACAGGTATCCCGATTTCATGTCTCCCGATGCCGAAAACACCAGAAAGCTCATCAAGGAAGGCGCTTTCATCCCCCTCGACAGCTACTGGGACGAATACCCGAACATAAAGAATATGTTTACGGAAGAGGAATGGGACAGCGTCCGTGCCGATGACGGTCATGTCTACTATATTCCCCTCTTCTCAGCTTTGAATATAAGAGACACCAGCCCTGTCCATACAGGGGAGGCCTTCTGGATACAGGTAAAGGTCCTTGAATGGGGCGGCTATCCCGAGATAAAGACTCCATATGAGTACTTTGATCTTATCGAGCGCTATCTCGAGGCTAATCCCACCAATGAAAACGGTGAGGACTACTACGGATACGAGATAGAGGCAAATGACGCATGGTTCTTTGCTCTTGACAATCCGCCTATGTTCCTTGACGGCTATCCTAATGACGGCTGCTGTATAGTAGACCCAGATACCCTCGAAGCACAGGACTACAACCTTACACCGACCGCAAAAAAATGGTATAAGCTCCTTAACGAGGAATACAGGAAAGGCATCATAGACAAGGAGTTTTCAATGCTCAACTCACAGCAGTACTACTCAAGACTTGCAAGCGGAAGAGTCCTGGGCATGATAGATCAGAACTGGAATTTTTCCAGCTCCGTCAACAAGCTCCCTCCTGACTGCACATATATCCCTCTCGGACTCACCATCGATCCGATCATCCCCGAAAGGTACCGTGACCGTGTTGCGTTCAACAATTCCACCGGACTTGGCATTTCCATAAGCTGTGATGTTCCCGAGGAGGCTATACAATTTGTCAGCGATCTCCTTGAGCCGGATGTGCTGAACCTCAGATTCTGGGGAGTCGAAGGCGTTGACTACTATGTAGATAAAGACGGCATATTCTGTCAGAATGAAAAGCAGTACAAGCAGTGGCGAAACGAGGATTACATGAAGAAGCATGTCTGCAAGTACGAATATATGCCATATTATCTCGGCATGGCTCCCGACGGTATAAACTCCTTTGAGTCCGCCAATCAGCCGAATATCTTCTTCGATCACCTTGCAGATGACGTGAAGAAATGCTTCAGCGCATACGATATACAGACTTATACCGAGATGCTCAACG
>SFMO01000168.1 GCA_004554385.1 Ruminococcus flavefaciens | reverse complement strand
CATTGACAGCTCGGTGAGATTCGAGTATTTTCCCTATGCTATATCAGCGGAGCAGGCAGGGCTTACTGCTTCTGAGTTTATATGCGATATTAAGCCCGACTGTGAGGAATGGCGCGTTATATGTGAGCTTTCGCAGCTCCGCGAAGACGCTGAGCTGCTGTATCGTCCTTTCAGTACACTAAGTCACGGAGAGCGTACAAAGGTACTGCTGGCAGTGCTATTTTCGGGAGAGAATGACTTTCTTCTCATCGACGAACCTACCAACCATTTAGATGCAGAGGCGAGGGAGACTGTCAAGGAGTACCTTGCATCGAAAAAAGGCTTTATACTGGTATCTCATGACCGTGACCTGCTGGATGCCTGTATCGACCATGTGCTTGTGCTGAACCGCAGGGGCATAGAAGTGCAGTGCGGAAACTTTTCAAGCTGGTGGGAAAATAAGCAGAAGCGCGATCAGTTTGCCATTGCCGAGAATGAAAAGCACAAAAAAGAGATAAAAAAGCTAAAACAGGCGGCAAAGAGAACTGCTGAGTGGGCTGACAAAAACGAGCGTACCAAGATAGGCTTCGATCCGATAAAAGAGCATGACAGATGTATCAGCACAAGGGCTTTTATCGGAGCTAAAACAAAGAAAATGCAGAGCCGCGTCAAGAATATCGAAATGCGCATCGGCAGAGAAATTGAAGAAAAAGAGGGGCTTCTTAACGATCTTGAGCGAACTGCCGAGCTTAAGCTGTCACAGCTCACGCATTACAAGAATACCCTCATAAGTATCAGAGACTACAGCGCTCAGTACGAAGGCGCTGAGAATAAGGTATTTGACGGCATTTGCCTCGAAGTGAAAAGGGGAGAACGTATTGCTCTCCACGGCGGTAACGGCTGCGGAAAATCAACGCTGATACACAGTATACTCAGTAAGGCAGGCTGCGCTGAAAAACATACAAAAATCATTGAAAACGGCATATGTGAGACTGCCTCGGGACTTATTATCTCATATGTGGACCAGGATACATCAGGACTTCGCGGAGATATTGCAGATTTCAGTGACAGCCGCGGATTTGACCTCAGTATGTTCTGTACTATCCTGCGTCAGCTGAATCTTGAACGTGCTCAGCTTGCGAAGAAAATAGAGGAATTCTCAGAGGGACAGAAAAAGAAGGTCCTCCTTGCAGCGAGTCTGCTTACTCCTGCTCATATTTATATTTGGGACGAGCCGCTGAATTATATCGACGTTTTTTCACGGATACAGCTTGAGGAACTTCTTCTCAGTTATGAGCCCACTATGCTTTTTGTGGAGCATGATGTGCGCTTCCGCGAGAAAATAGCAACAGGTATCATGGAAATGTGAGTTTATTCGGAGTTTCCCGAAAAATTCGGGAGCTCCGACATTTTTATACCTTGACAATATGAATTAAATATGTTATATTAATTATAGAGATGCAGATATAGTATAGTGGTCATTACTTCAGTTTCCCAAACTGATGAGGCGGGTTCGATTCCCGTTATCTGCTTGTGAAAAGCCCCTCGGCGTATGCTGAGGGGCTTATTTTATATGTAGTTTACGCCGCTTTTTGTCAGCCTTGTATGTTGTTTTGCCATTTTTTCGGGCTTGAAACGGCAGCCTGTACTGTTTTTCAGCAGTGACACCTTCAGTCCTGCCCTGACAGCTCCGAGAGCTGTTGCTCCAACACATCCGCACTCGTCGAGACCGCAGACTGCCACTTCGTCATAGCCCTGAGAAGCAATGTGCTCGCGGAACTTTTTCGCAGTAAATGCGTCGGGGAGATTTTTGTCGAACAGAAGGTCTGAGACAATGTCAAGACCGTTATACAGCTCAGCTCCCTCAGTGCCTTTTATGGAGAATCCGATTATCCAGCGGTTTGTAATAATATCGGGAAAGATCTGGGAGATGTAGATTATGTCCCAGCCTTTTTCTTTATAGCTGCGTATTGCGTGATTTACGCTGTCGGTAAGCTCAGATGTGTTGTATGTGAACATCTTTTTTCTTTTCTCCCACAGGTAGTCATTCTGCATATCAATAACTATAAGTGCCTTTTTACTCATTGCGATTCTCCTTTCCTATATAAGAAAACGTGTGATATTCTCGGTTACGAACTGACGGAGCTGCTGCGGTTCGGCAAGGTCGATGCCGCAATTATGTTTGATCTCCTCATATTTGAGGACGGCAAGCTCATTAAGGCTTGTTAGCTGAAATGTTATGAGTCTGCACTCCTCCTCGGTCTTTTTGCCGCAGTAATGCTGAATCACGAAGGGGAAACTGTCCATGCCTGTTATGAGGTCTCTTTCGAGGAGAATGTATTTCGTGACAGCCTTTGCAATGCCTGTATTTTTAAGCATCAGCGACATCATAAATATGTGGAGCTCTATGAGCTTTTCTCTCGGCGGAAGCTGTGAGCTCATGGCAGCTTTCAGCTTTGGTTCGGCGGTCATGGCTTTTTTCATAAGTCCGTCAAATACCTGTGCGAGAAGCTTTTCCCGCGAGCCGAAGCAGTAGTTTATCATAGCAAGATTGACACCCGCCTCCTGTGTTATGGCACGTGAAGTGACCTCCGATGGATCGCTGCAGCCTGTCATTAGCTTTTCTGTGGCTTCGAGAAGCTGTTTTTTCGTTCTGTCGATATCTCGTTTCATATTATCAGCCTTTCTAATTAAACACGTTTAATTATATTATACACGAAATTTCGGATTTGTCAAGTAGAAATGGAACTTTGAAGTGAGCACCTGCGGCAGTATAGTTGCAAAAAATTACCGAGCCCGTAATTCCGGACTCGGTAATTTGCTTTTCTGTTAAGTGAGGGTGTCTTAGTTGTGCCCAAGGTGCATTTATTTACGCTTTTCAGGAGTATTCATGCTTCTGAGAATCTCTCTTCTCATTGAGACAAGGTCGAAGAGATCAATAATACCATCCTCGCAGAGGTCTCCCGACTTCCAGTCGGAGAGCTGTGTGTTCTTGTCGCCGCTGAGCCATCTCTGAAGCATTACGATATCAGCAACATTGAATTTTCCGTCGCTGTTGACATCTCCGCGGATACCCGGCTTTTCGCCGTGTGGGTCTGTGGGATGCTGGGCCTCTGTTGTGGGTTCTGTTGTGATAACTTCCTCCTCTTCTTCCTCGTCGCCGTAGAGTGGTCTTACGACTGCGTCTGAGCTGAGTTTCACTTTGATGACAGGGGAGTTCTCGTCGCCATCGACAATTTCTGCACCTCTGATGCTCCAGCGTGTGAAGCTGCCTTCTTCGGCGGGAACAGCTGTGAGAGTGAGATCATAGTCGCTGTGATACTTGCCGCTCCACTGGTCTGTATTGCCAAGATCAAGAGTATTCAGCTTTATGCTGCCCTTGTCTGAGGAATTCTTCACTGTGAGAGTGTAGGGCTCTGAGGTAAGCTTAAGAGCTGATCTTGTAGTGCGCTCTGCATACTGATAGCGCTGAGCGTAGAAGTTTATAACTGTAGAGTAAGCATTTTCAAGCTGTCTTTCAGCGTTTGAACCGCCCATGCTGTTGGCGTGGAATCTTGCAAAGGTATCCAGGATCTGCTGCTTGAAGCTGTTTTGATAGCTCTGTGCTGTCTTCTTTGTGATGTCAGTGGTGAAGTTGTGGTTTGCAAGATCCATGAAGGTCCTTGCATACTGCATAGCAAAATCCTCGTTGTCGAGAAGCTTTATGAACATTTTTGCAAAATCGTCGTTGAGCTGGCGGAGGCGGCTGTAGCAGTCGGCATTGGCGGACTTATCGTAGCTGCCGTAAAGTCCCTGTCCGGATTCTGTATCGAAGAGGATAGGTCTCCACTTTCCGTCTGCGTAAGGATTGGTCTCGTCAAGTGCATCGGAGCGCCATACAGAGAGGTTTCTCTGAGGCCAGTCGGCGTTGGTCCAGTAGATCTGAGCTGCGATATAATCTATGTAGCTCTGTACATCGACCTTTCTGCAGAATTCATCATAGGAAACTCTGCCTTCGTTCACGCCCTTGACGAGCTCGTTCCAGTCGGCAAGATCCTGATCTGTACCCTCGTCAAGCTCACCATTCTTGATGATAGCGACGTCGCTTTTCTTTACGTCGAAGTGCTCGCTGATGTATCCCTTGTCGAGCTTTTCCATAAGCTGGTATATTCCCCAGAACTCGCCGTCAAGGAAAACAATGCATTCGCTTGTAGCCTGATAAGCAATATTTCTGTCAGTAATGAGGCTCTGATTTATGCTGTCACGGAAGAATGCGGTAGAGTTGTCATTGCCGCCGTTTCTCAGAACGACGCCTTCGTATTTCTTGATCGCCTTGCCGTTTTTGGCTTTAGTGGCTTTGCCTGAGAAGAAGTCGTAATCGAACTCGGAAGCGCCATAGTCCTTGCGGGTGTATATGGTGAAGCTCTTCTGAGGGAGACTGCGGGAGAAGCCGCCCTTGATACGTATTCCGACGTTCTGGTCTATGACCTTTTCGCCGTTATCGAACATTGTGAAGCTTGCGGGACGCTCCCATTCTTTTCCTTTTTTTGAGTAATTTGCAATAAGGTTCCACGGCTCCACTCCTCTTCCGCCCATATTTTCGGTCTCATAGGCCTTGCCGAGGCAATAGATGCCTGTTTCGTAATCGAAGAGGTTATCGGGATCGGTGACAAGTGAGACTACCTTCATATTCGGATAATAGCCTGAGTTGGTCTTGCCGATGAAATATGTCTTGGTAACGGACTGACTTACACGGCCTTCGCTGTCAACAGCCACAGCACGGATCACTGCTGCCTTGTCCACGTTCTCACGGGGAACTTCAACGCCGTTGGGAGCAATATCTGTTCGGGTGCTGAGACGGTTCTGGGTGTCTGACATATCCTTGACAGTTATCGGAGCTGTGTATTTTTCTGATTCGGAAGTAGGCTCGCTGCCGTCAATTGTGTAGTAAATTGTGCAGCCCTCGTCAGCTGTCAGTGTAAGCTGGAAGGAACTGTCGTAGAAACCGCTGTCCTTTGAGAAGGCAGGCAGATGAACTGCGGCAGAGCCTTCGGGAGCTGAGTTCTCCTTATCGGGGGTGCAGCTGAGCTCATAGAACTCTCCGCTGCCGTCGGGGTACTGACCATAGGAAGTGTCGGAAGCCAGTGCGCCGAAGGTAAGAGTCTGTGCAGTGTTGCCCTGCTTATCGGTAAGTGTAAGAGTTTCGCCTGTAGATGACAGACCGAAGGGGACTATGCTGTTGTTTGAAGCAGCTGCGTTGCTGTCGCAGAAAACAGTTAGCCTGCCCTTTGCAGGGATACAGGTGCCGTCGGGAAAAGTGAATCTGTAGGGCTGATCCGCTTTGTCTGACAGGCCCCAGCCCGAAATGTCTGCTTCGCTGCTGTCGCTGTTGTACAGCTCTATCCAGTCGTAGCAGCTGCCGTCTGCGGCCTTGTATATTGTGTTTTTGGAGCAGACCTCGTTTACAGTCACTTTGCTTGTGGTTTCGGCAGTAGCTGGCAGATAGGCTGCTGACTGCATGACAAGTCCCAGGCATAAAATGCCTGCTGCCGCTTTGCGCTTAGAGAATTTTTTCATGTTTTCCTCCTGTTTTACATTATTTCAGTGCTTTTTTCTCAAAAAATAAATGTGCTTTTTATCTTATGAGCACAGGTAGGGATTTTTATATCTTTTATCTTTTTGTAAGTATTTACAGTATCTTTTTTTATTATTATAGCATGTCAGAAACAGCTTGTCTACTCAAAAATAACGTTTTTTGTTCAAAAAATGCGGATTGTGAAAGATAAAACACAGCTTTGGCTCCTATTATATAAGATCCCTTGATAGTATACGTAAGTGAGGGCGTATTTCTGAGGGTATCAGCGAATAAATATTATTTTTTACTGGTATTGGATGAAATTGGTTATAAAAAATATAATAAATATACATATAGTATTTAGAAATTGCTTTAATTTAACAATGAAAGTATCGCCGTTTGTTTAATATGCCAAAAAATTTTGATAAAATGTGAATATTACAGAAAAACATTGACAGTTTACCATAAATGAGCTATAATGCAATTGTAAACAAAAGGTATAACAAATCTTATAAAGTGTGCTATTTGAAATTCTCATTTTTTACTCCTCCATAACAGTTTTTTTGAGACCTCGGATATGCTTTGTGCTTTGACGGCAAAGTTCGTCAGAGTTCATATAAAAGATTTCATCAAAGGCTCATAAAAACCTCTTTAACATGGCGACCCCCTCTTGTAACGAGAGGGGGTCGTTGTTTGCGGAATTTTTCGCTGAAAGTGCTGATATTCAAAACTTTACATTGAGTATATAAAAAGTTTGAATTACTTTTAGTTGATATTTAAGTTTTTTTGTTACAATTAATAGTTATTTCATTGACATTGCACAGTAATTATGGTATAATAAAACAAATATATAAAATATATAAAGAAGAAAGAAGGCGGTAATATGGCAGATAAAGGTGTTCAGACCACTGTTGGCGGTTTACGGGCTGTTGAGCTTAATTACCGCAGCATAAGAGAGATCTCAAGCGGTCAGACGGCTTTTTTTCAGTCACGTACCATGCTGAACTCTCCTAAACTGGGAGTGCTTTCTCCCGATAAATACCGTGATGTCTGTGAGATGACCAACCAGGCCGACCAGCTTTTCAGGCTCGAGCTTGTACAGGCTCTTGAGGCAAATGCGACATTCTATGAGCGTGAACTGAATTTCGGCTGGCTTTCTGTGTACCTTCCGGTGAGAATGCTCAGAGAGAAGCGTACCTCAAAGCTTGCTACGGATTACGCCTCACGGTATCAGATTCCAACTACACGCATTTGCTTTGAGCTGTCAGAGAAGCTTCTCTTTGAAACAGATGAGCAGGTGCCGTCCACAATACAGGTGATGCGAAATCTTGGCTTTCACTTTATGCTGACTAATTTCGGAGGAACTTCATGTCCTATGATGCGACTTTCGGATTATCCCGTTGACTACGTTATGCTTAGTCCTGAGGTGACCAATTATATCGGCAGGGGTGAACGCTCAGACAATGCTGTAAAATCTATTATATCCTTCGTCAACGATATAGGCTCTGAGCCGGTCGCTGACGGAGTTTTTAACAGCCGACAGGCGGAAACGCTGTATTCTTTTGAATGCTCTTACTGCGCAGGAAGCCTTTCGGGAAAGTACATGACGGAAAGATATGTCAGAAGGAGAACAGATTCTTGAAAAAATTTCTAATGGATTGGAGAGTTCAGTGTGGATAAAAAGGTTATAGATGTCCTTGAACTCAGAAGAACCGCGAAAGAGGTCAAGCGTCATACAGTTATTATGCGAGTCCTCGGGCTGCTTGCTATAATTCTTATACTTATTATTGCAATAGCCTATGGAATATCGTACTTTTATGATAAGTTCGGAAGCTTTACGGTAAAGGTCAACAAATACGATATGGTAAAGCAAGGACTATCGCTTTCGGAAGCCCCCGAATATGATAAATCGATTGCTGTTCTCAATGCAGATATCGTCTACGATATGACAAACATAAGCGGTGAAGATCTTCCTGATAATATAGATAAGATAAACGGAAGCCACAACGGCGACAATTATATCGCCTATACCTTCTACCTTATCAATTCGGGAGACGATACGCTGACATATACAGGCGAGAT
>SFMO01000167.1 GCA_004554385.1 Ruminococcus flavefaciens | reverse complement strand
TCCAAAGGGACTGTGTTCCTTTGGTCAGGTCAAGGGCTGACAGCCCTTGTGGGGTGTGGGGCAAAGCCCCGCAGTTACGAAGCGCCCCGCAAGGGTGAATTCCGAAAACAATCCAGTGAATTGTTTTCGGAAGAGGGACGCCCTGCAAGAGAGGGCGTCCCTTAACGGGACGATGTGGTCATCGCCACCTGCAAATATAAATCTATTATAACATATTGTCGTAGAATTATCAAGATATTGTTTGCGTCGATAAAAACGCAAGAAAAACTGCGAAAAAGTTTGAAAACTTGTGAAATAGTCTGATAAATGCAAAAAAATATCAAAAATCAGATAAAATCGTCGTAAGATTATACTTGCAGTTCATATGAACCTGTGATATAATCATATCATCACAGGAGAGGAGATAAAGACTATGAACAGACTTATTCCGGGTACTACAATGAAATTTACCGAGCAGGCAAGAGAGTCGGCATTTTCGCTTATTTCTCCTGTTCTTGAGGCTACGGGCGGACTTACGCTCTCTCAGCTTTCAAAGCTCACAGGGCTGGAAGGCACTACCATCCAGAACTGGATAAAGCGCGGCTGGGTATCGGCTACAAAGGGCAAGAAGTATTCCGAAAAGCAGATACTCCGCATACTCCTTATAAATATGCTCCGAAAGGCAATGAAGCTTGAGGACATCGCTAATCTTATGCGCTACATCAACGGTGATGTTGAGGATACCTCAGACGATATAATAGAGGATATACTCCTTTACGATATTCTTTGCAGGATAATCTTTACCGCCGAGGACGAGGGCGCCTTCGATGCAGAGCGTATCAACTCGCTGGTTGCCCGTGAGATAGCGGAAAATACCAAGGAAATCGCAGATGACGAAAAGCTCAGGAAGGCTATGTATGTCATGGTAATGGGCTACAGGAGCGGTTGTCTCAGGACAGAAATGGAAAAGGGGCTTGAGGTCATTCTTGACGAGATGTAAGGTTTAGGGGTAAACATTACGGATATACGGTATATGGGAGGTTTTGGAAAATGAATGTTGTAACTGCAATTCTTATGAGCAAAAAGAAAATAATCAAGCTTTTTGAGCTTTCAAAGGCTTTTTCGGCAGACAGTGCCAGAACTCTTGACGAGCTCGGTATTTATAATCCCGAAGCCACATTCGAGCTTGTGTATGACAATGTCATAACAGCTACTGAGGACGGAAAGTACTATCTTAACAAATAACTTGCTTAGTATCAATCTTAGTATCAATGCTTGCGGCTGAGGGCTGCATATCAAAGGAGAATCATTATGGGTGTAAATGTAAGAGAGATCAATGGAAACAATATGCCGAAGAAGCCAAGCTTCAAGGGCGTAAAATGGATAATCGCAGGAGCTGTTGCAATTCTTGCGGCAGCAAATGCCTTTACAATAGTCCCCGCAGGTAATACAGGCGTAGTTCTCACGCTTGGCGAGGTCTCCGCAAATCCGCTGTCAGAGGGATTCCACATAAAAGCTCCCTTTGTTCAGACCGTAGAGAAAATGTCCAACAAGATACAGGTCTATGAGACACCTGCTCCCGCAGTTTCCAAGGACCTTCAGACCGTAAGCAGCAGCATCGCTGTAAACTACAGGCTCGTTTCGGACAAATCGCCTGATATGTACAAGAATGTAGGCATTGATTACCAGACCATACTCATCGCACCTGTTGTTCAGGAGTGCATGAAGTCTGCAACTGCCAAGTATAACGCAGAACAGCTCATCACAGAGCGTGAATCTGTAAGCAACGAGGTCAAGACAGCTCTTGACAGCAAGCTCAACAACTACGGTATCTACATAGAAAAGTTCAATATCGTCAACTTCGATTTCTCGCCTGAGTTCAATACAGCTATCGAAGCAAAGCAAGTAGCTGAGCAGAATCTCCTCAAGACCAAGACAGAGCAGGAGCAGGCTAAGGTAGTTGCAAAGACCGAGGCTGAAAAGAAGGTCATCGCTGCCGATGCAGAGGCTGAGGCTATCCTCAAGCAGGCACAGGCTCAGGCTGACGCAAACAAGCTCCTTGAGGAGTCGCTTTCAAACAAGGTCATCGCTTACGAGCAGATCCAGAAGTGGGACGGCGTAATGCCTAAGGTAACAGGCAAGGACGGCGGTCTTCTCATAGACGTGAATATCGACGAAGCTTCCGCAGCAAGCGGAAAAACTAACTGATAGAATTATTCTTTCGGGGGGGAAACTGCTCGCGGAGCAGTAATGAGCTGCTTCCTTCTCCGACAAGGGGCGGAGAAGGAAACTCATCTGACCAAGATAGGGACAGGAGCTCGGTCAATAAAGGAGCTCCGAACAAAAAAGTGCGGAGTCTGGGGAGACGTCCGCACATTGGGGTAAACATTATTTCATATTACGGTAGGATTTCCGAAGCTTATGTAGGGGTACATAAGCTTTTCTTTTTGCGTTCATATCCCCAGCAGCTTTTCAGCGTTTATGTGGAATATGAGCTCCTTTTCCCTGTCCGACAGGGGCAGACGGTTTATCATGGCTATTTCGTGGGCAGGGTCGTCCCAGGGGCAGTCGCTGCCGAAGAGGACTTTGTCCGCCCCCTGCATCCTGATTATCCTGAGGAGCTGTTCGTCCTCGATAAATCGGGCTATAACGCTTACATCGAACCACAGGTTATCGAATCTGCCTGCGGTATATTTCTCAATATCGCTCCAGAGCTTCATTCCGCCGAGATGCGCTGCGACTATTTTCAGCTTAGGGAAGGCTTTTGCAAGGGATGAAAAGCTCTGAGGGGTAGCTCTTATGCTTTCGTCCGAGTATGGGTCCCAGCCTCCGTGGAATACGGCGATGAGCCCAAGCTCCTCTATTTTTTCGTATATGGGGAACATTCTCTCCTCATGGGGGCAGAATCCCTGATATTCGGAGTGAAACTTGACGCCGTAAAGTCCCAGCGACTTTATGCGCTCTACCTCGGCAGCTGCGTCCGCCGCGTCGGGGTGGACAGTTCCGCAGCAGTAAAGACCTCCGCCCATTACAGAGGCAGCCCAGTTGTTTATGGTCCTCTGCTGAGAGGGTTTTGTGGCTACGGGGAGCAGCAGTGCGCGGTCTATGCCGTTTTCGGCAAGTTTTTTGCGAAGTCCGCCGAGCGTTCCGTCAGTTGCGGGCTCTATGCCGCTTGTACTGGCAAGACCTGACACAGCTCGTTCTGCCAGCTCGTCGGTGAAAGCATGGGTATGAAAATCAAAGTATCGCACAGTCTGTCACTCCATTACGTGTTCCATCGCGTGATAAAAAATGGTCTTTACGTGGTCATCGCAGAGGGAGTAGAATATGGTCTTTCCGTCGCGGCGGGAACTTACGAGGCGAGCCTGCTTCAGCACTCTCAGCTGGTGTGATATGGCGGATTGAGTCATACCCAGAAGCCTTGCAATATCACAGACGCACATCTCGCTCTGACAGAGCACGAATATTATCCTGACCCTTGTGGCATCGCCGAATACCTTGAGGAGCTCTGCGGCGTCATATAAAAGCTTTTCGTCAGGCATGACCTTTGCTACTTTTTCGACTATATCCTTATGCACTCCGTGAGTGCCGCATACGTGTTCGTCCATTTTTGTCTCCTTATCTCAGAATTATTATTACTGCCGCCGCAGTCGCTATCGTAAACAGAAAGCCGATAGTGCAGGTGGCGCATGAAAATTTATCGTAAACGTATTTCTTGTTTTTGGTAAGATATACTGTAGATTTTCTGTCGCTTCTGTAGAACTTGCTGCGAAAGAAGCCCTCTTCGGGAAAAACATTGGGGTATTCCGTTTCGTCAATGGTGTAATATGCCACTTTGAAGCTGCTTCTGGGACTTTTGTCAATGCGTGAAAACACAGCTTTGTGCTTTTTTGAGAAGAGCAGGCGCACAAAAAAGAAGTCCAGCAGAAGAAGTGAGGCAGCGTAGATAAGTCCCGCAAGGGCAGCTGCCGCCGCAATGAGATATATTGCCTTTACCCCGATAATAAGGCATAGGACAACTATTATCGCGATGACAAGTATGAACTCCATAAAACGTCCCACCCTTCCGTTTTGTAAGCATTTTACATATATATTATACCACAGAACGCTGATTTCGTCAATTACTTAAATAAGCGGAGCAATGCTCCGCTTAGTCAAGGTGCTTGTGTATTATCTCGTTTATCCTGCCGCTCTGTGCGGTGAAGGCATTCAGCTGCGCCATAAGCTGACAGGAACGTGCAAGACATTCTGCGGAGGTCTTGCCGCGGAAGTATTTTTCCTCTCTCTGTGAATCCGCAAGGTACCTCATGGCAAGCTCCGACGTGAGCCATAAGATGCCGAAGTACAGGGAGTTTATCTCATCACCGTCAAGTATGCCGCAAAGTCCCTGTGAAAAGCCCCTTGTCAGGCTGTCCAGAGCGCTCAGACCGCTTTCTGTGTCCCTGCACACCGAGCGCACAAGGTCGCCGTAGTCTATGGCAGCATAGCTGTACATAACAGTGTCGAGGTCGATGATACAGGCAGGTGAGCCTGCTATGACGTTATCGGGCTTTGCGTCGCCGTGAATGACACGCTTTTTCAGTGAGCCGCCGAACACTGCTTCCAGCTTGTCACGTAGACTGTCGAATATTCTAAGGAGGCTGATGTCTGTTCTGTTCAGTGCAGAAAGCTCCGCAAAATACCTGTCGTAATCGTGAAATCTCTCTATGGCAGGCGTTTTATTCAGCACAGTTCCTTCCGTTATCCGCATAAATGCTCCGAAGTGCCGTCCCGCTGCCGCGGCATCAGCCGCGGCGTCTGCGGTCGCCGCGATATAGTTATAGATACGCCATAATTCACCGTCGGCGACCGCATAGTTTTTATCGCCGCAGGCGATAAAATGCGGGACGGCAATATCAGTTTCAGCCGAAAAAGCAGCTTCAATGCGTCTGATGTTGTCCATGACGGCTTCTGGAGCGCGAAAAACAGAGCTGTTCAGGGACTGGAGAATGTATCTCTCACCGCCGCATAATGAGAGAAAGGTCCGGTTTATGTGACCCTTGTTCAGTTCGGTAAGCTTCTCGGCTTCGGGGAGTCCGAAAAGGGTGGGGATTTTGTGTACTTCCATAGTAACACTCCTGTTTTTATGCGTTTAGAATTGAGGACGTTAAAAATTGAGAATGAATGAGCGGCATTCCGCCGCAAATTGAAATATTATTTAAATCCGTCCGCAGAAGCGGACACAACAATTATGAATTATGCATTATGAATTGAAAAGGGCGGAATATATCCGCCCCTACAGTCTTAATTAATGTGTCATTCCGTCTCGCTGCTCAGTTCTTCAGGCTCTGCATAGGTGCAGGGATACGTCCGCCTCGGTTGATGAACTTGGCGGGAGACTTCTCCCTGATAGGCATAACAGGACCGCTTCCGAGGAGTCCGCCGAATTCGAGAGTGTCGCCTTCCTTCTTGCCGATAGCAGGGATAAGACGTACAGCGGTAGTCTTGGAGTTTACCATGCCGATAGCAGCTTCGTCTGCAATGATAGCGGAAATGGTCTCTGGAGCTATTTCTCCCGGAACAACTATCATATCAAGTCCTACAGAGCATACAGCAGTCATTGCTTCAAGCTTTTCAAGGCTGAGAACACCTGCAACTGCTGCGTCTATCATGCCTGCGTCCTCGGAAACAGGGATAAATGCGCCCGAAAGTCCGCCGACTGTTGATGAAGCCATTACGCCGCCCTTCTTGACAGCGTCATTGAGCATTGCCAGACAGGCTGTAGTGCCGTGTGTACCGCACATCTCAAGTCCCATTTCCTCAAGGATATGAGCAACACTGTCGCCGACAGCAGGTGTGGGAGCAAGTGAAAGGTCAACGATACCGAAGGGTACTCCGAGAAGCTCAGAAGCTCTTGCGCCGACGAGCTGTCCCATACGGGTTATCTTGAATGCGGTCTTCTTGATGATGTCCGCAATTTCGTTTATGGAAGCGTCAGGGTACTTTGTAAGAGCTGCACGTACAACTCCCGGACCCGATACGCCTACGTGTATCTCGCAGTCAGGCTCGCCTACGCCGTGGAATGCACCTGCCATAAATGGGTTATCCTCAACGGCATTGCAGAATACAACCAGCTTTGCAGGTCCTATGCAGTCACGGTCTGCGGTCTTTATTGCAGCTTCCTTGACTATCTGTCCCATGAGCTTTACAGCGTCCATATTGATACCCGACTTTGTTGAGCCGATGTTTACTGATGAGCAGATATTCTGTGTAACGTCAAGAGCCTCGGGGATAGACTTGATGAGCGCCATATCTCCTGCGCTGAAGCCCTTGTGTACCAGTGCCGAATAGCCGCCTATGAAGTTTACTCCGCAGGTGTCGGCAGCTTTCTGGAGTGCCTTTGCGAACTTTACGGGATCACCGTCAGGGCAGGCAGCTGCAAGCATAGCTATCGGAGTTACGGAGATACGCTTGTTTACAATAGGTATACCGTACTCCTTCTCTATCTGCTGACCTACGGGAACGAGGTTTCCTGCCTTGGTCACTATTTTGTTGTAGACCTTCTCGCAGGCCTTGTCTATATCCGTGTCGATACAGTCAAGGAGAGAGATACCCATAGTGATAGTACGGATATCAAGGCACTCGTCCTGTATCATGCGGATAGTTTCGAGTATATTATATACGTTAAGCATTTAGCGGACTTCCTTTCATCAGACACTGTGCATTGAATTGAATATATCCTCGTGCATTGTGTGGATAGAGAGTCCAAGCTCAGTGCCGAGGGCTGTCATTCTGTCAACAAGCTCCGAGAAATCGCCCTTTATGGAGGAGATGTCCACCAGCATTATCATAGCGAACATATCCTGAAGAACGCTCTGTGTTACCTCTATTACGTTTACGTTGTATTCTGCGCAGATACCGCTTACCTTGTGCAGGATACCAACAGTGTCCTTACCAATTACAGTTACAACTGCTCTCATAGTCAAAAAACCTCCGTTTTGTTGTTATCCGGTCTTTGCCGAACGATTGATATTATTATAACATAGATGCTTTTAAAAAGCAACAGCCGCGGCGAAAAAAGTGACGCAGATATTTTATAATGCATAATTCATAATGCATAATGCATAATTGTGGCTGGACCCCGATAACCTGTAAGTAAGTAGTAAGTTGCACCATACAAAGTATCCTTTCTCCTTCTCATTTGTAGTTTAAATTGCTAAAGCGTATTGTGCATTGACCAAGTGAGAAGGAGGAATTGTTGTTCCAACTTCACAGATGTAATCCATAATACATAATTGGCGGAGTGCCTCCGCAGGCTTTTTCTCGCTGCACAAAACAGTGACGGAAATTTTTTATCGCGATTGTTGCTATTTTCAGACTAATATGTTATAATAATAGAATATAACAAAAGGGGCTGAGACTATGATACTTATGGACTGCCATACTCATACGCAGTTTTCCGTGGATTCCGAGGCTGACATCGAACTCTGCGCAAGGCGAGCCGCAGAACTGGGACTTGCCGCATATGCCATTACAGACCACTGCGAGTGCAACGGCTGGCACGAAAAGGCGCACTACCCCGAGGAGACATGGTATCTCTGTGAGAGCTTCGATTACGCAAAGGACTTCGAGAACTCCGTTTCGGCGGTAACTGCTCTGAAGGAGAAATATGCAGGAAAAATGAACCTTATCTGCGGAGTGGAGTTGGGACAGATACTGCATGATACTGAGGCGGCAAAGACGGTCAACTCCGACAGCAGAGTGGACTTCATCATAGGCTCTGTTCATCAGGTGGCAGGGGAGCAGGACTTCTACTTCATCGACTATGACAAGTTGTCAATGAATGAGATATATGACCTTCTGGAGCGCTACTTCAGAGAGGTTTACGAAATGAGCCGCACTGACCTCTTCGACGTTGTGGGACATCTCACATACTGCCTGCGCTACATGAAGCAGAGACACGGCATAGACGCCGATATAAGCAGGTTCGACGACATTATAGCTGAGACCTTCCGCAGTCTCGCCCACAACGGCAAGGGCATCGAGATAAATACTTCGGGACTGAGACAGGGCTTCGGGGACTGCTTCCCGAGCCTTAAATACGTTAAAATGTTCCGTGATCTGGGCGGCGAGATAATAAGCTTCGGCTCTGATTCACATACAGTTGAGGATATAGGTGCAAATATCGCCGACGGTATGGCTCTCGCAGCCGCCGCAGGCTTTACACGAGGCGCTTTCTTCAGAAAGAGAAAGCCCTGCTTCACAGACATAACCTGACGGGAGGACGGATATGAAAGCTAAAAGAGCATTATTGCTGAGCCTTGCGCTCATTACTGCGGCTGCTCCGTTCAGCTGCGGAAGGACTGAACAGAAAACGGAGACAAGCTCCTCCGAGAGAGAGACAGCAGCGGAGACTACTGCGGCGGAAACTTCCGAAAAAACCACCTCCGCGGAGAATAAAAAAGACGGCAAGGGCATTGACCTGTCCTTTGGCATGCTGGGCTATGTGAAGAAAAGCAAGAAGTCCTCGGCAAATGCCAATGCCTCCACGCTCTATAAGGCGATATGCACCGTTCTTACAGACAGGGAACAGAAAGTCGCTGACAATGCTGTATACTCCCATACAGACAGTGAGGACGAGCTGAACAAGGCTGTCCGCGATACGTATTTCGATCCCGGGAAGGATCTGGAGTACATCATGTCTTTGGGAGAGGACGGTTTTCCCGTTTGGATAATATGCAGCAGTAACACCAAAAAGGACGATTACGTTGGAGTTTTCGGCAATAACAGCCGTGCAGACGAGCTGAGGGAGATGAACTGGGCTGATGTGCTGAAGGAGTTCGGCTATGAGCAGGGGAAGTACTCAGAGGTAAGGCTGGAAAAGATTGAACCAAGTACCGAAACTGTCAGCGCACAGGGAACAGCTCTTGACCTTGACGACCCCGATGTTATGGAGTCCTGCATGCTTGCAAGTACTATCGGCTGGGAGTATAACCGCGGTATATCCGATATGCCCCTTTACCTCTACGGTAAATGGAGCAAGGATACGCCCTTTACTGCTGATTTTGACTGGGAAGTCCCTCAGCACGGCGATATAGAGTTTATCCTTGAGATGTACGGCAGAGATGTCGGCAGAGTGCTTTGCTGGGACACCGCCCGCGACAAGAAGTACGTGGGGGATTCCGATATGGGGTACGGATATAACAGCTTTGCAGGCAGAACATGGGACGAGGTCCTTGAATATTTCGGCTATAAACAGGGTGAATATGTAGATTATTGATATGTGATGAAAGGAACTGATATTATGAAAGACATTATAAAAATATTACAGCAGAACGCTCGTATCTCAGATACTGCTCTCGGCGAAATGCTCGGTATCTCAGCGGAGGAGGCAGCCGCAGAGATAGACAGACTTGAACAGAACGGCGTTATCAAGGGCTACAGCGTTATCGTTGACGACGACCTCTACGACAAGTCCACAGTTTACGCAACTATCGAGCTTAAAGTAACTCCACAGCGCGACTGCGGCTTCGACGATATTGCAAAGACCATTATGATGTACGATGAGGTGGAGAGCGTAAGCCTCATGTCATCGGGCGCTTATGACCTCGCTGTTGAGGTCAAGGGAAATGACCTCAAGGATGTTGCCTTCTTCGTTTCGGAAAGACTTGCTACAATTGATGGGATACTTTCAACTTCAACACACTTCATACTCAAAAAATACAAGGAAAAAGGCATATTCATTGACGGTGAAGAGCCTGATGAAAGGGGACTCTGCTGAACGTGATAGATTATGATAAAGTCCTTTCGGACAAGATCAAAGGCATAAAGCCCTCGGGCATACGTAAATTCTTCGACATAGCAGGCACTATGGACGATGTTATATCTCTGGGCGTAGGCGAGCCCGATTTCAATACTCCGTGGGCTATCAGAAAGGCTGCCATACAGGTTCTGGAGCGCAAGCACATCATCTACGGACCGAATAAGGGACTTGCTCCCCTGAGAGGTGCTATCTCACAGACTATCGAGAAAAAACACGGCGTCAGGTACGATCCCGACAAGGAGATAATCGTGACCGTGGGCGGCTCTGAGGCTATAGACCTCGCCCTGAGAGGACTCCTTGACAACGGCGACGAGGTACTGGTGGTAGAGCCATGCTTCGTCTGTTATGCGCCCCTTGTGGAGCTTGCAGGCGGTGTTCCCGTGTCTGTTCCCACAAAGATCGAGAACAACTTCAAGCTGACGCTTGATGATTTCAAAGACAAGGTCACAGAGCGCACAAAGCTCATCATACTGCCGTTCCCGAACAATCCTACGGGAGCTGTTATGACCCGTGAGGACTTAGAGCCTATTGCGGAGTTTCTCCGTGATACCAATATCATGGTGCTCAGCGACGAGATATACTCCGAGCTGACCTACGGCAGAAAGCATTTCTCCATAATAGAGCTGGAGGGCATGAGAGAGCGCACTATCTATGTAAACGGCTTCTCAAAGGCTTACGCCATGACAGGCTGGAGATTGGGCTATGTTACTGCTCCCGAGCCGATAATCAACCAGATATCCAAGATACATCAGTACGGCATCATGTGCAGCCCGTTCATAAGCCAGAATGCTGCTGTTGAGGCGCTCAGCTCCTGCGATGCCGAGGTGGCTAAAATGGTGGAGGAGTACAATATCCGCCGCCGCTATCTGGTAGGGGAGTTCAACCGTCTTGGTCTGACCTGTTTCAATCCGGAGGGGGCATTCTATGTGTTCCCGTGTATCAAGAGTACAGGTCTCACAAGCGAGGAATTCTGCGAAAGACTGCTCTTTGAGGGTAAGGTGGCTGCTGTTCCGGGAAGCGCTTTCGGCGACAGCGGCGAGGGCTATATGCGTATCTCCTACGCTTATTCGCTGAAACATCTCATGGAGGCTATATCCCGTATTGAGAAGTTCCTGAAGAAACTGGAGGCTGAGAAAAATGAGGGTAAAAACTGCGGCTAAGATAAATCTGGCTCTGGACGTTACGGGGAAGCTGCCCAACGGCTATCACACCCTCGAGAGCGTTTTCCAGACTGTGGGACTTTATGACGAGGTTGACATCGAGCTGACAAAAAGCGGCATAGAGCTTACCTGCGAAGTTCCCGAAATGTTCGCAGGCTCTGATACTATACCCTGCGATGAACGGAATATCGCCTATAAGGCTGCAAAGCTGTTCTTTGAGGAGAACGGTATGGACTGCGGCTGCCGTATACATATAAAGAAGGGTATCCCCTCACAGGCAGGCATGGGCGGCGGAAGTACAGATGCTGCGGCTGTGCTGTACTGCCTCGGAAAAATGACAGGAAAAAACGTCAGCGCTCCCGAAAAGCTGGGAGCTGATGTGCCTTTCTTCCTCACAGGCGGAACTGCCTATGTTGAAGGGATAGGTGAGAAAATAACTCCTGTTGCCGATTACTCGGGACGTATACTGGTCATCGCAAAGGGCAGGGAGGGCGTTTCTACTGCGGAGGCATACGGGAATATAGACCGTCTTGCTGCTCCTCAGCACCCTGAGACTCATAAGCTGACCGAGGCGATAATCTCTGCTCCCGATACAGCCTACAGGTATTTCGGAAATCTCTTTGAGCAGGCAGTGCAGCTTGCAGAAGTTGAGGACATCAAGGGCGATATGCTGAAATATTGCGCCAGAAGAGCTGTTATGACAGGCAGCGGCTCGGCGGTGTTCGGACTTTTCACAGATCCTGAACAGTCTGAAAGATGCGTTGACAGGCTGAGGGAAAAGGGCTATTTCGCCTTAATCTGCGAGACTGTTCCCGAGAGCTTTATTATAATTTGAGGTAAGGTGCGGCAGTATTCATGCTGCTGCGTTTAACAGAAACTATGGTTACCGGGTCTGAAATCACAGTCCCGGTAATTTTATGTCCTGAGCTCCGAAAGAGCATTTTTGCTGATTTTCACCATTTATGCCCCTGTACAGCGCTGTATTGCCTGTACAGAAAATTTCTCTGCGCTGTCAGCTATGAGACATGAAAATGGTAAATATTTTGGCGTTTTGATGAAAATTAACAAAAACTATTGACAAGTCAGCGGTATTCAGTTATAATTATGATATAAATCGAAAACGTAAACGGTTTAATTATTACTTTTGCTGAAAGGTGTTGAATTATCATGGGCAAATTTATCATCAAGTCTACAAAAACAGGCTTCACATTCAGCCTGAAGGCAGGCAATGGAGAGGTCATCGCTACAGGCGGAGAAGTCTACAATACCCTTGCAAGCGTTAAAAACGGCATCGCAAGCGTCGCAAAGAATGCTCCCGAGGCGAATCTTGAGGACCAGACCATCGAAGGCTTCCAGACAGTGAACAACCCTAAGTTCGAAATATATAAGGACAAATCGGGCGAATTCAGATTCCGCCTTAAAGCAAAGAACGGCGAGATAATCGCTGCAAGCGAGGGCTATGTCAAGAAGGACAGCTGCAAGAAGGGCATCGCAAGCGTAAGAAAGAACGCTGTTGACGCTCCTGTTATTGAGCCTGAGCCTGAAAAGAAATGATGAGAATAATGGACTGTCGTTTCGGCGGCAGTCTTTTTTTGTTTTCTCATGGAGAATGTATAAGTGAAATGATATAATCAAACAAGGCTCTGTACACCCTTTTTTATCTTTTTTTGCACCACGGACGCTTTTATTCACAAAAATCTATTGACAGAACGTCCAAAATATTATATAATAATTATGTTGTATTTATTTGCATAATATTACTATGGCAGTATATGCAGCTTTGTTTTAAATCATTATCCGCAGCGACGATATATACAGATGTCCTGACGGTCTAAATATGATAACGGAACAAAATTTTGGACGGGGATATAACGTCCGTCTATCTTTTGCGGGCTCGGAAAGAGCTCTTCATCTATATATTTATAAATGAATAAAATAATGCGGCATTTACCGCCTTTAAGTAATAATTAAAACTATGATACAAACTTTTGATTATTTTTTACGAAAAGGAGGTAATGCACTGTATGGATCCAATCATCGCTATTGTCCTTATAGTTGTTGCTCTGGCAGCAGGCGTTGGCGTGGGTTATGCTCTGTTCTACAAAAAGGGCGTCGAGGCAGGCGTTGAAAAGCGCAAGCGCGACGCAGAAGCAATCGTAGGTTCTGCTGAACAGCAGGCTGAGCGTATAGTCGAGGACGCTGAAAAGGACGCTGATAATAAGAAGAAAAGCGCCCTGATCGAAGCTAAGGACGAAATACATAAGCTCCGCACCGAGGCGGATAAGGAGATCAAGGATCGCAGAGCAGAGCTGTCACGTCAGGAAAGACGTATGCAGCAGAAAGAAGAGAATTTAGACAAGAAGACTGATAACCTCGAAAAGAAGGAGGAGACTCTCAATCAGAAGATAAAGTCGGCTGACGAAAAACTCAAGGAAGCCGATTCTATCAAGAAGAGCCAGATGGATATTCTGGAGAGGATCTCCGAATTTACCAAGGATCAGGCTAAGGAGTACATCATTTCAAAGCTTGAGGACGACCTCGTTCACGAAAAGGCTGTAAAGGTACAGGCTTACGAGCAGCTCATCAAGGACGAATGTCAGGAGAAGGCTAGAAGCTATATCTCACTGGCTATCGCTAAGGTGGCTGCGGATCAGGTCTCTGAGGCGGCTGTTTCAGTCGTTCCTCTTCCAAATGACGAAATGAAGGGCCGTATCATCGGCCGTGAGGGACGCAACATCAGGACCCTCGAAACTCTTACAGGCGTCGATCTCATCATCGACGATACACCTGAGGCTATCACTATTTCCTGCTTCGACCAGATCAGACGTGAGGTTGCAAGGATCGCCCTCGAAAAGCTTATTTCCGACGGCAGAATCCATCCGACACGTATCGAGGAAATGGTCGAGAAGGCTCGCCGTGAGGTCGAGTACCGCATCAAGCAGGAGGGTGAACGCGCTGTCATCGAGACTAATGTTCACGGCCTTAACCATGAGCTTATCAAGCTTATCGGACGTCTTAAATTCCGTACAAGCTACAGACAGAACGTACTCGATCACTCTATTGAGGTCGCTAAGCTCTGCGGAGTTCTCGCTTCGGAGCTCGGTGTTGACGCCAGTATGGCAAGACGTGCAGGTCTTCTCCACGATATCGGTAAGGCTCTTACCTCCGAGATCGAGGGATCACACGTTCAGATCGGTGTTGATGTTTGTAAAAAATACAACGAAAATCCTGTTATTATACACGCTGTCGAAGCTCACCACAACGACGTTGAGCCGAAAACAGTCATTGCCTGCATAGTTCAGGCAGCCGACGCTATCTCCGCTGCAAGACCTGCCGCAAGAAGCGAAAACTACGAAAGCTATATCAAGCGCCTTCAGAAGCTTGAGGAGATATGCACCTCTTACGACGGCGTGGAGAAATGCTTTGCTGTACAGGCAGGACGTGAAGTCAGGATCATGGTCACACCTGAGGTCATCAATGATGAGAAAATGGTTCTCGTCGCAAGACAGATCGCTCAGCAGATCGAGTCTGAAATGGATTACCCCGGACAGATCAAGGTCAATCTCATCCGTGAGAGCAGAGTTACTGACTACGCAAAATAATGCACTCTGCTGCGGCAATTTTTACCGCAGAACGTTGGCTGTCGGGCATATTATGCTCGACAGCCTCTTTTTTATTTATTTCACTGTGGAGACCTGAGAAAGATGCCCTTTCCCGTGCCTTCAGAATGAAATGGATATGTCAGAGAGATAATAAATACAGAGGGAGGTAATCAGAATGAAAAAATCAAAACTTTGGGGCTTGCTGATTTCAGCAGCTGCGGCGGCAGTCTGTCTGATGCCTGCGTCGGCTTCTGCGACATGGGAGCAGGTCGACAGCATGGGCGACCTGAACGGCGACAAACAGGTCAACGTCTCGGATATGGTAACTCTGTGCAGACACCTTAACGGTGCACAGCCTCTCGGAGATAACGGCATATGCTACCTCGGAAACGGAAAATATGCCCTGAAGACAGATCCCGAAAAGGTGGTGACCGTCAGCGGTGCTTCCTCCATACAGAAGGCTGACCTTAACAGAGACGGCAATGTAGACAGATTCGACCTTGTGGAGATGCGGAAGAAACTGCTCTCCGCAGATAAATACGGCGAGATATTCCTTTGGCATGAGGAAAATACCACCACAACCACTATAAAGACAACAATCACCACAACAAAGACTACTTCTGCGACCTCTACAACTTCTTTACCTGTCACAGCAACTACTGTTCAGAAGAACTTTATCCCTGCGCCTATTTACGATATGTACGGCTCGCTGCCGTCTCAGGGCAAGTCGAAGCTCATTGTCTTCTACGTTGATTTCCCTGACTGTAAATTCAAATATGAGCCTTCGGCGGAAAGAATAGAGGAGATAGTCTTCGGTCCCGAAGACGAAAGCTCGCCCCTGTATCCCTTCGAGAGCTGTGCGGCTTTCTATTCAAGAGCCTCAAAGGGCGCTATGAAGCTTCAGGGAAATGCGTTCAGATATACCTGCAAGAAGAATATCGCAGAATATGAGGGAGACGTTTTTAAGGCTGACTTCACCACAGAGGTAGTCAAGAATATGAACAGCACCATCGATTACTCAAAGTATGATGCGGACCATGACGGCATTGTGGACGCAATGCTGTTCTGTGTGCCAAAGTCCTCGGGAGATGATGAGTGGTGGCCCTGTGCAGGTGAATTCGGCGGCGATTACTGGCTAAAGCTGGACGGAATGACACTGGGACATGTTATTACAGGAAATGCGGATATAGTCTCGGATACCGACTATTCTAACTTTACTTCCACATATCTCCATGAAATGGGACATTGCATGGGACTGCCCGATTATTACCTTTACAGCTCCGCAGGAGACGCTGAGGGACTTCACGGCTCCGCAGGCTATGATCTTATGGACGAGGCTCATTCCGATTTCAGCGCACCGTCAAAGCTGATGCTGGGCTGGTACAGAGAGGATCAGATACAGGTCTATGACAAAACCAAGGGCACCCAGACCTTTACCCTGACAAAGGGACAGAGTGATAACGGAAACTGCCTTATAATACCGCGTGGAGATCTCGGAAGCGATTACAAGTCGGAGTTTTTCATTCTTGAATACACGACTCTTGAAAAGAACAACAGTGATATAGCCCGTGAATTCTGGTGGCGTGATTACGGAAACGGCATAAGCCTCTTCCACATGGAAACTTCGGAATATGACGACGGCTGGCGAAAGCTTTTCAAGTATGAAAGCGGTCACGACGAGTTTACAAAAAAGGACGCTGGAAGACGCTTCATCAGGCTCGTGGACGACGGCGAAAAGGATAATCTGCTCAAGACAGGCAGTGTGGTCACCAATAAAGTGAATGGCTTTGCCTGGTACGATGACAACGGTGAACTGACTGTCGATCCCGGTATAACCATTACCGTAGGGGAGAAAAACGGTGACAGCTATACGGTCACTGTTTCAAATAAATAACTCTGCATAGCAGCAGGAAGGAATTTTTTAACATGGCAAAAACTATCTTTAACACAACCGAAAACTCAAACTTTATTCTCAACATGACAGAGGATCAGTATGCAAAGCTTGCTTCACGAGGCCTTATAGCGGCAATGCTTCTGGTGCCGCTGTCCACTCTCATTCCCGAGATAACTGACAAGGCTACATATGCACTGTCGGCAGGCGGACTTGCTGTGGGCGGCGTAATATGCATGATACTTGCTCTTATAGCCATAATCAAGAAGTATATCCGCGGCAGCGCTGTTATCCCCGTCTGTGCAATGGCTCTGCTGGCTGGCTGGGCTGTCATATCCCTTATAAACGGATACGACACTAATATCTCACTGTACGGCTATCCCAACAGAGGTGAAGGATTCCTTGCGATACTCTTCTACTTCGGCTTCTTTACGACGGCAGCTGCCATAAAGCGCGAAAAGGCTGTAAACACCGTGATAAACGGCATGGTGGCAGTAGGTGCCGTGAACAGCGTTATGTCGCTGATACAGATATTTGTCAAAAACAGGTATTATGATCTGGCGTCTATGGACGATAAAGTCATGGCGGCTTCGGGACTTTCAATGTCGCCGATATTCCTCGCAATGGTACTTACCCTGGCGCTTTCGGCAGCTCTCATAGGCTTCGTTACATCTGAAAACAAAAAGCGCAGGATAGTATTCATCTGTGCAGCAGCAATTTTCTCATTCGTTATCATGTTCACATATACCATCGCAGGCATCTGCGGATTGGTATTCTCCATAATCGCAGCTGTTATCGCTGTATTTGCCTTTAAGGCTCCTAAGGTGCGCCTTGCCGCAGTTCTTGCATCGGCTGTGCCTGCCGCTCTTGCAGTAGTACTCGTATACGCAGGCGCTATAGGCAATATCACCGAATACAGGACCTACGACGGCAGAATAGCGTGGTGGGCTGACGGATATATGAGAGCATCGGCTTCGGGAAACTTTAATTCTTCGGTTGTCAATATCGATGATCCTGTTGACGTTTATACCTACATGAACGAAAAGACTATGAACATCATCAGCAAGAACCCTCTGACAGGTACAGGTCCCGAGCAGCTTGCTTTCCCTCAGGTACGTGCAATGAACGGAAAATCCGAGATCGAGGACGTTATCACCTCTAATACGGGTGTTTTTGACAAGTGCTACAACGAGTATCTATATACTGCGGCTACAAGAGGAATACCTTCACTTATAGCACTGGTCCTTGCACTGGTTCCGTCGCTTGTTATGGGATATAAGGCTATGCGCAGAAGAAAGACCGCAGAGGCGTTTACAGCCTTTGTTCTCACCCTGGGCGGTGTGCTGATGTTCTTCATCAGCTGCAGCAGTATCCCTTATGCTCCCGTCTTCTGGGCAGCCGCAGGTATGGCTTGCTCGGGCATTGAGACTGACAAGGAAAAAAAGGCTTCGGGAAAGCTTGCAAAGAAAGCTTTGAAGGCTGAAAAGAAGTAATGTATATAAAGCTCTGAGAGTCCGACTCTCAGGGCTTTTTTTACGAATTTACGCGGAATATGACTATCGCTGTAAGCTTGTGCTAACAAAAAACTATTGATTTTTCACGCAGATATGGTACAATAAAATCACGGGGAGCAGGAGCTCCGCGAATAACACGGAGGTGTATGTAAATGGCATATATTATTTCTGACGATTGTGTAAGCTGCGGCGCTTGCGCAGGCGAGTGTCCTGTAGGCGCTATCTCTGAAGGAGACGGAAAGTACGTTATCGACGCAGACGCTTGCGTAGAGTGCGGTGCTTGTGCAGGTGTATGTCCTGTAGGCGCTCCTAACGCTCAGTAATCACGAAAAGAAACGATAAGCAGTTCCGCTATGGGAACTGCTTATTTTTTTGTCCGCTTATTCGCAGCAGCCTGAACGGACTACGAAGGAATTGCAGTCGGTACATTCGGGAACAGTGGGATTGTCCTCATGTGTGCCTACTGAAATGCAGTCGAGAGAGCAGTAATTCTCAGAGACGAGATTGTGTCTGCACTGAGATACATCGCACTTTATGCTTTTGTTTTTCTTCTGGTCTTCCATGGTAACATCTCCATTAATTTATTAGCTCCGTTTAGGAACAAATATAGTATTGGCGGATTTTTCTGTAATATTCATATCAGAATTATTACAGCATGAATACAAAATAACGCAAATATTGACTTTTCACAGGGTTTGTGATAAGATTATCATATGGGGTTATAAAGCTCCATAATGATATGTTTACAGGAGGGGATCAGTATGTTTGAAAATGATCACAATGAAAAAGGCATGGAGAACACACAGTTCGACAGCCAGTCCATGAATGATGACCTCAGCGTTTCAGGCGTGGAGAACATCACAAAGAAGAGTAAGGGAAAAAAAGCTGCTCTCGCAGGGGGTATTGCGGCAGCTGTTGTTGCAGGCGGCTCTACTGCTGCATATGCGGCATCTGACACTGTCAAGAATCAGGTCAAGCTGAGACTCAGTACACCTGATAAGTATTATGCGTGGGTGACTGAGAACAATTCAAAGAACCTCGGTCAGATACTCAGTGAGAATTACAAAAAGAGCATCGACAATATGGAAAAGGGCGCTGATGCTAAGTTCAGCCTTTCCTTTGAGCCTACTCAGGAGGCTAAGGATATGCTCACCAATGAGCTTTTCAGAGGCAGCTCCAACGATGAGACAAAGCAGTTTGAGGACATCATAAAGAATAACGATTCCATCGGCATTACAGCTGACTGGTCTTCAAAGAAGGGCATGACAAACGGAAGCTTCGGTCTGGAGCTCAGCGGTAAGCGCGTTACAGGCATTGACGCCGCTATCGATTCTGATGCTATGGATTATTTCGTTCGTATTCCAGAGCTCAAGGAGCAGTGGATCGGCGTTGCTATGGGAGATACTGTGGATGAGCTCGTAGGAGATGAAGAGACTAAGGACATCTTCAACACCTATAAAGAGATAATGAAGGATCCTGCTTCGTTCCTCTCTCCCGATGAGCTGGAGACAGAGGTAAACAGATACGTGGGAGTATGGTCTGACTTCGCAAGCGATGTAAAGCTTGAAAAGAAGGAGACTGTTGACATCTGCGACATAAAGGTGAATTATACCGTTGCCACTGTTGAGCTCAATGAAAAGGACGTTACAAAGCTGGGACTTGAGTTCCTTAAGAAGGTCAAGAGCGATGATATAATCAAAGGTATCGTTGTTGACAAGGTAAAGGCTGTTGACAGCGAGGACAAGTTCAATGAGTCTATCGATGAAGCTATCGACGACATCAAGGAGAAACTCGACGAAAACGACTTCGACGAGGATACGACCGTAACTCTCGACACTTACATCGACGCAACAGGTACTATCCGCGGTCTTGGTTTCTCGGCTGAGGATGAAGAATTCACAATGGTGATCGGCAAGGACGGAGACAATGTCAGAGGCGAAATGAAGGCTCTTTCCGACGGCGAAGAGGAGTTCACCGCAAAGCTCACAGCTGATGAGCAGGGCAAGGACAAGTATTCAGGCGATATTGCTATCACTTATCCTGTGCGCTCATATGATTACGACGATGACGGAAAGCTCCAGAAAAATAACTCAATGAAGGACGCTGTTATCAAGTTCGACGATTTTGAGGTCGTTGACAAGGAAAAAGGCTACTTCAACGGCGATTTTGCAATAAATGTTCCCGGTATCGATCCTATCGACTTCTCATTCAGCACTGATGGCAAGAAGCAGGAAATGAACTATGAGGTAAGAATAGACGGTACAGACTACGGCAAGCTTAAGTTTGCTTACTCTGTGGATTACGGCACAGACGTTGACATACCAAGCAAGGACGGCGCTTTCATGGTAGATGTGAATGATGCTGATAACTTCAAGCTTGAGGAATATGCTTCACAGGACGAGTTCAGCAAGTTTGCAAAGGGCATAATGACCCAGGTAGGCATTGATGATAAAACAGCTGATGAGCTTGCTAAGTACGCAACAGAGGAGCTCTATGATTCAGTAGACAGCGGTCTTGACATTGAAGATGATGACTTTGACTGGGATGATGACGACCTTGACGTTGACTTTGATGAGGACGAGGACGATGACCGTCAGCCTACAACATCTGATTCCGATGACGAGGATTCTGAGGACTTCGACTATGAGAAGTACATGGCAGAATTCGACTGGGACAGCCTTAAGTATGAGGACTACAAAGACTTCATGACTGAGGATGAGTTCAAAGAGATGGTAGAAGAGGGTAAGAAGTATGCTGAGGAGTATTCTTCCAAAGCAGGCAGCAGTGCCACAACTACAAAGAAAGCTTCATAAATAAATCAAAACACCTCCGTGATAAACGGAGGTGTTTTTTATTATTCAGACATGTTTTTCAGCTTTGTGAGTATGACGTTTGCGGCGTCAAATTTGCTCATAAGCTCCATTTCTTCTGTGTCGTCCTTGGTTATCATGGTTATGATATTGGTGTCAGTGCCGAAGCCTGCGCCTGCGCTCCGCAGTGAGTTTGCACATATCATATCGCAGTTTTTCTTTGCAAGCTTTGCACGGGAGTTTTCGATGACGTTGTCGGTCTCCATTGAGAAGCCGCATATCACCTGTCCCTCACGGCGGTGCTCGCCGATATATTTGAGAATATCGGTGGTACGCTTCAGCGGTATGCTCATGTCACCGTCGGACTTCTTTATCTTGCTGTCAGCCACTGTAATGGGAGTATAATCCGCAACAGCTGCTGCTTTGATAACGATGTCGGTGCTGTTAAGGCGCTCCTTTACGGCGTTGAACATATCCTCTGCGGACTTTACAGGAACTACATTTACGAACATGGGCGGCTCGACATCAGTGTGAGCTGCAACTACGGTAACATCAGCTCCGCGGAGCATTGCGGCTCTTGCAAGGGCAAAGCCCATTTTTCCGCTGGAGTGGTTGGAGATAAAGCGGACGGGGTCTATGCTCTCACGGGTAGCACCTGCGGTAACGAGCACACGCTTGCCTGCAAGGTCCTTTTCAAAGGCAGCCTCACGGACTATGTACTCTAAGAGGGTTTCCTCGTCGGGGAGCTTTCCATCGCCGATGTCACGGTTTGCAAGCATTCCGCGGACGGGCTCTACTATCTCGTAGCCGAACTTTTTCAGCTTTTCGATATTGTCCTGTACGATGGGATTGTGGAACATATTGTGGTTCATTGCAGGTGCGATTATCTTTTTGCATGTACAAGCCATGACTGTAGTTGTGAGCATATCGTCTGCAATGCCGTTGGCTATCTTGCCGATAACGTTTGCCGAAGCAGGAGCTATCATTACTACGTCTGCCTTTTTCGCTATGGAAACGTGCTCCACGCTGTACTCGAAATTTCGGTCAAAGGTGTCGATAAGGCACTTGTGCTGTGTAAGGGTCTCAAAGGTGAGGGGATGAACGAAATTCAGAGAATTGGGTGTCATTGCAACGTGAACGTCAGCCCCCAGCTTTGTGAGCATTCGGGCAAGGTTGCATGCCTTGTATATGGCTATGGAGCTTGTAACTCCCAGTAAAACTGTTTTTCCTGTAAGCATTGTTTTCACCTCATATATGGAGCTCATTCGGGCACTCCTCGCCATTTAGGCAGGAGATAATGTTGCTGACCGTGGTATCTGCTATATTGCTGAGAGCTTCCTCTGTAAGGAACGCCTGATGTGAAGTTACGATAACATTCGGCATGGAGATGAGTCTCGCAAGGGTGTCGTCAGCAATGATATGCCCTGAGAAGTCCTGAAAGAATACATCAGCCTCTTCCTCGTATACATCAAGGCAGGCAGCTCCTATCTTACGGGCTTTTATGCCCTCAAGGAGAGCCTCTGCGTCGATGAGAGCGCCTCTTGATGTGTTTACGATAACAACGCCCTTTTTCAGCTTTTCGACTGATGCGCTGTCTATCATGTGGTAGGTCTCCTCGGTGAGAGGACAGTGGAAGGAGATTATATCGCTGCGGCTGAAGAGCTCGTCGAGGTCAACATAGTCTATATCGCTGTCCTTTGCAGGGAACTTGTCGTAGGCGATGACGTTCATACCGAAACCACGGCATATGTTGATAAATATGCGTCCTATCTTACCTGTGCCTACAACGCCTACTGTCTTGCCGTGAAGGTCGAAGCCCGTGAGCCCGTTCAGTGAGAAATTATGATCTCTTGTGCGTATAAAAGCCTTATGGACACGGCGGACAGATGTCAGCAGGAGAGCCATTGCATGCTCGGCAACTGCGTAAGGGGAGTAGGCAGGAACGCTTACCACCTTTATCTTGTCCTTGGCATACTTTATGTCTACGTTGTTGTAGCCTGCACAGCGGAGGGCAAGCACCTTCACGCCCAGCTCGCAAAGCCTGTCGATAACGGCAGCATTGACGGTGTCGTTTACAAAAACGCAGGCTGCGTCACAGCCCTTTGCAAGGTCGGCAGTATCCTCATTAAGCTTTGTCTCGTAGAACTTGAAGCGGATATTCTTTTCACTGCCCAGCCTTTCAAAGGCAGGCGTATCATATGGCTTTGTATCAAAAAATGCGACTTTCATGGCGATCCACCCTTCTTTGATATAGTATCTGCAATTATCGGCAGATCATACGATCTTTGCGAAAATTCCGGAAAGAGAAGCTATGCAGGTCTTCTGTACGATCTCGGCAGGAATGATCTCGCCGTCTATTTCCAGGTCTCTTGTAGCGCAGGCATCAGCCACCAGTGATACCTCATAGCCGTAGTCCATAGCAGCGCGGACAGTGGTGTCAACGCACATATGAGTCATCATGCCGCAAACGATGAGCTTTTCAACGCCGAGATTGCGGAGGCAGTCGTTAAGCTCAGTGCCGAGAAAACTGTTGGGGCAGTACTTATTGATGACGATGTCTGTGGGGAGGGGCTTGATGCGCTCCGAGATCTCACAGCCGTATGTACCCTCGTTAAAGAAGGCGTCGCTGTCGGGGTTGATGTGTTTCACATAGATTATGTGACGTCCGAGGCGGCGGCTCTCTTCGATGAGGCTGATTATCTTTTCCTCGGCTTTCTGCGGATCGTGAAGCTGGCATGCTCCGCCTTCAAAATAGTCGTTCTGGACATCGATGATGAGTAAAGCTTCTTTCATATTCATATCTCCCTAAATGCTGATTGGTAAACGCCTGACGGCGTGTCTTACGGATGACATTATTATTTGACCAAGTCCGTAAAAATAACTTTTAAAAATAGTATACCATATTGGGACGGCTGTGTCAATTGCCGCTGTTATAGTCAATATAACGAAATATCACGGCTTTGGGGGACAAAAAATGTGAACGGGTACTTTGGTGAGATTGGTTTGGCAAATTCTTGTGACAGGGAACAAAAATGAGAAGCTTTTCGGCTGCGTCGTCAAATCATGTAACAAGTGGTCTAATAACAGCAAAATATACCACATGTAGAATAACACTAAAACGGGGGCTGCATGAGAGCGAAACGCAAAAAACAACGCAGAATAGGCGGATTTGTTAAAATGCATAATGCAGAGAAGATAATTACAGCTAATTTAACTATTGACTTTCAGGCGAGAATAATGTACAATATGTATATAGAAAACATACAGACATAGAAAAAGAAAAGTGGTATTTTTAATACCGCGGAAGACTTACATTGCTCAAATGCTGCGGTGAATTCCGGGCCTGAGATGGTAAGTGTTCTAAAAGTTATTGAGAGTTTCCCCCTTTGTCAGACAATGTCAAGTCAGAACCTGCCTTTACAAGAGAAAAGCGCGGAAAGTCAAGCAAAATTGCTGATTATTGCGCTATTTCTTGCAAGGGCAGGTTCTGGCGTTACAAAAAAATGGCAGAGCCGCCGACTCTGCGCCGACGGCCCTGCCTCTGCTATGGAATGACCAGCATCAGTAGCTGCTGAAGTCCGGGATCTCGTCATCTGAGATCCCATAGTAGATGTCGTCATATTTTTCGTATTCCGGTTCCAGTTCGTTTTCGTCTACAGGCCTTTCGATGCCCATGAGGTCTCTGCGGGTGCTCTCTGAAATGTCCATGGGAGCACACTGACCGAGTAGAATTTTTCTGACGGATTCAAAAAACAGCTTGTCGATATCCGAAAATTCGTCCCAAGCCAGAGCCTCGTCGCAGTACCTGAGCATATTCATTGTACTCATTCTGCTTTTTAACATAGTGATCCCTCCTTGACCTTTATTTTCCCCTTTTATATTTATCTCTCGGAATACATGGCAAGCTCTCTGAGCTTTTCACGGATATATGCGATATACCGTTGAAGCTGTACGCTTGAACCGTTATTTATATTCCATCTTTATTATATCCATAATTTAGTAATAAAACAACCCACAATTTGCATAAAATAGTGTAAAAAATGCAGGTTTCAACAGTTAAAGTTGAAAGAAACTGTGCAATACATACATGAAAAATCAAGATTATTAGTAAATATTAACATAGAGTTTATCATTAAACCAAAAGAGAAGTTAATCAAATATTAATTAGGATAAACAATTAAATATGATTCCCTCAGAGGTATTCGGCGGCATGACTTTTTGTGCTATATAGCCGAATACCTCTATTCATTAGACAAACATCGGGCAGTTTGTGAGCAATTTTTGGAAAAATTGAATAATCTGAGCAACAAATGACTTGTTTTTGAAAAAGTTAAGATTTATACTTGGAGTTAGACAAATAAAGAGTTCATAACTCATGGGGATTACTGAAATCATAAATTTGCTTTTATTAAAACAAAGGAGTGATTGAAGTGAAACTTTCAAGAATGAAGAAGATCCTCAGCGGCACCGTTTCTGCGCTGATGATCGCAACAAGCATCCCGACAGTCTCATTTGCTGCCGATCAGCAGACACGCGGCAACATCGGCGGATACGACTACGAGATGTGGAACCAGAATGGTCAGGGACAGGTTTCTATGAATCCCGGCGCAGGTTCTTTCACCTGCTCATGGAGCAACATTGAAAACTTCCTGGCTCGTATGGGCAAAAACTTCGACAGTCAGAAGAAGACCTATAAGCAGATAGGTGAGATCGTTCTGACATACGATGTTGAGTACACACCAAGAGGAAATTCGTATATGTGTGTATACGGATGGACGAGAAATCCTCTCATGGAGTACTACATTGTCGAAGGCTGGGGCGACTGGCGTCCACCCGGAAACGACGGCGAGAGAAAGGGTACCGTTACTCTCAACGGAAACACCTACGACATTGCAAAGACAATGCGTTACAATCAGCCCTCTCTCGATGGTAATGCTACATTCCCACAGTACTGGAGCATTCGTCAGACCAGTGGATCAGCAAACAACCAGACCAACTATATGAAGGGAACTATCGACGTATCCAAACACTTTGACGCATGGTCAAAGGCGGGTCTTGATATGTCGGGAACTCTCTATGAGGTATCTCTTAACATTGAAGGCTACAGATCCAACGGATCAGCTAACGTAAAGAGTGTAACAGTTTCTACAGACGGCTCAGGCGCAGGTGCCGTACAGCAGGGCGGCGGTCAGCAGCAAGGCGGCTTCGACATGGGAGGCGGTCAGCAGCAGGGCGGCTTCGATATGGGCAACTTTGACTGGAGCCAGTTCGGCGGCCAGCAGGGCGGCTTTGACATGGGCAACTTTGACTGGAGCCAGTTCGGCGGCCAGCAGGGCGGTCAGCAGCAGGGCGGTCAGCAGCAAGGCGGTCAGCAGCAGGGCGGCTTTGACATGGGCAACTTTGACTGGAGCCAGTTCGGCGGCCAGCAGGGCGGTCAGCAGCAAGGCGGTCAGCAGCAGGGCGGCTTCGATATGGGCAACTTTGACTGGAGCCAGTTCGGCGGCCAGCAGGGTGGCCAGCAGGCAGGCGGTCAGCCGGCAGGTGGCCAGCAGACAGGCGGCAACACAGGTAATTCAACCTCTGATATAAATTCAAAGGTTACCAAGTGGGGCGACGCTAACGGCGACGGCTCAGTAGATATGGGCGACGTTGTAGCTGTTATGCAGGCTCTTGCAGCTCCTAACAAGTATAAGCTCACAGAGCAGGGACAGCTCAATGCCGACGTTTTCGAAGCAGGCAGCGGTCTTACTGCAAATGACGCTCTTTCTATACAGAAGTATCTTTTAGGTACTATCAGCAAGCTCCCTGAAAGCTATGCACAGGGCGCAGCTTCAACAAATACTCAGCCGGCAAACGGCGGACAGCAGGCAGGCGGACAGCAGGCAGGCGGTCAGCAGCAGGGCGGCTTCGACATGGGCAACTTTGACTGGAGTCAGTTCGGCGGCCAGCAGGGTGGTCAGCAGGCAGGCGGTCAGCAGCAGGGCGGCGGCCAGCAGGGCGGCTTCGACTGGAATCAGGGCGGCGGCCAGCAGGGCGGCTTCGACTGGAATCAGGGCGGCGGCCAGCAGGGCGGCGGCGCTGTAGCAGGCGGTCAGACATTCAGTGTAGGCAACGGCAGAAACCAGTACAAGGCAGATAACGTTGACGGCTACAGCTATGAGATCTGGCTCGATAACACAGGCGGAAGCGGTTCTATGACTCTCGGCAGCGGCGGTGCTTTCAGCACAGAGTGGAGCGCTCAGGTTTCTCAGGGTAACTTCCTCGCTCGACGCGGCAGAAACTACGACCGTACAAAGAAGGCTACAGACTGCGGTCCTATCGTAATGGATTACGCAGCTGACTATTCAGCAAGCTCACAGGGTAACTCAAGACTCTGCGTATACGGTTGGATGACAGATCCTCTCGTTGAGTACTACATCATCGAGGACTGGGTAAACTGGAGACCAACTGCAAACGGACAGAGCAAGACAGTTACTATCGACGGTGCTGAGTACGAGATCTTCCAGCTCGACCACACAGGTCCTACAATTCTCGGCGACACACGTACATTCAAGCAGTACTTCAGCGTTCGTAAGCAGAAGAGAACATCAGGTACTATCACAGTATCAGATCACTTCAAGGCTTGGGCAGACGCTGGTTGGAATATAGGTAATCTTACTGAGGTAGCTCTCAACGTTGAAGGCTGGGAGAGCAGCGGTAAGGCTAACGTAACTAAGCTCACTATCGGCTCAAGCGGCGGTCAGCAGACCGGCGGACAGCAGATGGGCGGTGCAGGCCAGCAGGCAGGCGGCAATGGCGGTCAGCAGCAGGGCGGCTTCGACATGGGCAACTTCGACTGGAGCCAGTTCGGCGGACAGCAGGGCGGCTTTGACTTTAATCAGGGTGGACAGCAAGGCGGCGGCCAGCAGACAGGCGGCAACGGCGGCGCTCAGGTACAGGCTAACAAGAAGCTCTGTGCTATCTCATTCGATGACGGAGCAAGTGCTCAGAGCAAATCAGATCCCGCTTACAGGATCATCGATGCTCTCATCAAGAACAATATGACAGCTACCTTCTTCATAGTTGGTGACTGGATCAAGACAAACGACCAGATCAAGTATGAGTATCAGAATGGTATGGAGGTTGCAAACCATACTCAGTCACATCCTCATCTCGGTCAGCTTGGCGCTCAGCAGATCCGCGGCGAGTGGGAGAACTGCAACAACAAGCTCAAGAGCATCATTGGTGCTGAGCCATCACACCTTATGAGACTCCCTTATCTTGAGAGCAACGGCACAGTTCAGTCTGCACTCAACGATGTACCGCTTATCTCATGCGCTATCGATACTGAGGACTGGAACAATGCTTCTAAGGATCAGATCGTAAACAAGATCAAGCAGGCTGCACAGAACGGCTCACTTGAGGGCGCTATCGTGCTCTGCCACGAGAACTATGCTACAACAGCAGCAGCTATGGAGGAAGTACTCCCATGGCTCGCTCAGAATGGTTACCAGAACGTAAACATTTCTGATATGGCTAAGGCTCACGGCAAGACACTTGCAGGCGGTCAGGTTCATACACGCGCTTAATAGTTCAAATACAGTGCCGGTCACAGAATCGGTGATCGGCACAACCAGATTAAGATTTCTCCAAATTTTAATATCCCCTGAAAGGCAGTCGGTTTATATCGGCTGTCTTTTCATTTTCAGCCGGCAATTTATACTGATAGCAATATTTGACTTGTATTCTACAAATAGATGATATATAATGTAGATTGGTGTATAATCTTGTCAATGTCCTGGCAATAATCGCCTCGTGACGGCTATTGAGGATACATTTATTATTATTTAATTTTTGGAGGGTTTTATGAAATCAACAAAATTATTGGCAGCATTACTGTCACTGACTGTAGCTGCAGGCGCTTCTGTGCCTATGGGCAGCTATGTTCCGAAACATTCACTGACTGCAAGCGCAGAGTCTGAAGGCAGCACAGTAAATACAGATGAGCTTGTTTTCAAGGTATACGCAGACCATGCTGAGGTCAGCGGAGTAAGCAATAATGATCTGGTAAAATGTACTATCCCGTCAACTGTAAATAAGGTCCCTGTTACGGCTATTGCTGAAAATGCTTTCTATTTCTCTGAAAAGCTCAGTGAGGTTACTATCCCTGCTTCTGTTTCAGCTATCGGTGACAACGCTTTTTCATGGTGTACTGATCTCAGAGCTATCAAAGTTGACAGCGCTAATAAGAACTTCACTGACGTTGACGGCGTGTTATTCAGCAAGTCAAAGGATACTCTTATTGTTTATCCTGCGGGAAAAGAGGGCAAGACCTATGAGATCGCTGATTCTGTCAAGAAGATCGCAAGCTTTGCATTCTATATGTCACGCTATATCGAATCGGTAAAGGTACCGAAGTCTGTTGCTTATATCGGTCAGGAGGCATTCTGCACATGTCCTAAGCTCACTTCCGTAACTATTCTTGATCCGGAATGCAAGTTTGAATATATCTCATTTATCTGCAACGGCAAGGACGACAAGGGCTTTTCCTATTTTAACGGAACATTATACGGATACCCTGGCTCAACAACAGAGGAGATAGCTGAGGAAAATAACATTAAGTTTGTAGCTCTTGATACTCCTGCACCTGTTACAACAACTACTACTTCAACAACTACAACAGCTACAACTACAAAGGCAGCAGCAACATCGACTTCCACAACTACAAAGGCAGCTGCAACATCGACTGCAACAACTACTAAGGCAGCAACAACATCAACTGCAAAAACTACTAAGGCAGCTGTAACATCAACTTCCACAACTGCTAAGGCTACAACAACATCAACTGCAAAAACTACTAAGGCAGCTGTAACATCAACTTCCACAACTGCTAAGGCTACAACAACATCAACTGCAACAACTACTAAGGCAGCAACAACATCGACTGCAACAACCACAAAGGCAACAACAACATCAACTGCAAAAACTACAAAGGCAGCAGCAACATCAACAGCAACAACTACAAAGGCAGCAACAACATCAACTGCAACAACTACAAAGGCAGCAACAACATCAACTGCAACAACTACAAAGGCAACTACAACATCAACTTCCACAACTGCTAAGGCTACAACAACATCAACTACAACAACTACAAAGGCAGCAGCAACATCGACTGCAACAACTACTAAGGCAGCAGCAACATCGACTGCAACAACTACAAAGGCAGCAACAACATCGACTGCAACAACTACAAAGGCAGCTACAACAACTACAACTCCTGCTAAGAACGATTACAAGCTGGGCGATGTAGACCATGACGGCAACGTTAATGCTGCTGATGCTTCAGCTGTGCTTCAGCATTATGCTGCGACTTCAACAGGCAAGAAGGGCAGCTTTACCAAGGAACAGCTCATAATTGCCGATGTAAATAAGGACGGAGAGGTCAATGCTATTGACGCTTCACATATCCTTTCTTACTATGCTTACCGCGGTGTAACACACGGTGACAAGGTCATGACTATTGAAGAATTTATTGCTTCCAAGTCTTGATATAAGTAAAAAAACGCCGGAGGAATTATCCTTCGGCGTTTTTTTCGTTTATTCGGTTTTATTCAGCTTCCGCGGTGGGGAAAGCTTTTATCTTTCCAAGGACAAAGGACTGGAGCATCACGATGTCTGCTACGTCGAATTTGCCGTTGA
Source organism: Ruminococcus flavefaciens (assembly GCA_004554385.1). Classification (GTDB taxonomy): domain Bacteria; phylum Bacillota; class Clostridia; order Oscillospirales; family Ruminococcaceae; genus Ruminococcus; species Ruminococcus flavefaciens_T. Next base: position 44,646 of record SFMO01000167.1, on the reverse strand, counting down.
GGTTTATGTCTGCATATACGGGAATGTCCTCATTTTCTTTGCTCATGCTTTTCAGAAGCTCTGTTCTTGCACGTGCGACGTCCATAGAGTCTATGTGCATATCGCCGTTGAAATCTCCTCTTACTATTTCGGGAGCGGCAGTTCTGTCAATGACGCTTATATCCTGCTTCGTTACATCGAATTTCCCTTCGGCGTCAAGGGTGCGTATGCCCATTAACAGATTATAGACAGGTATATCTTGTCCGCTGAGTTCATCAAGCTGACTCAGATGTTCACAGAGAGATATGCTGCTTTCGAGCTTTTCGTCGTCGGAAGAGTCTTTTCTGAAAGCAATATAGCGTATCTCATCGTATGAATTAAAGCATCCGTAGAAGCGGTAACATCCCTTGTACAGGTCGTACTCATGTCCGCCTGCGGTATAGGTCCTGATAAAATCTGTCGATTTCAGATCAAGGTGATTATTGCCGAGTTCTTCTTCAAATGAATTGAAGAATTCCTCTGTATCTGCTCCTGCTATCTTTTCTGCAACAGCAAAACTCTTGCGGACAGAACCTGCTGAAGTGGGAGATTGCAGCATTGCATCAAAGTATATACCGTACTTGCCTGTCAGATCATCGTTCACACTGTAATCAATGCGGATATCCTGAGCCTTGCCCACATCAGGTACAGTGAGATTTTCAAAGTTATAAAGCGTACTGAACTCACAATACGTCTTGGAAAGCGGATATTTGGGCTTTTTGTATTCTCCCGAGAAGCGGCCCTTGCTGAAGGCGTTCATTCTGCTGCCATCGAGCAGGAAATACTCGGGACAGTAGTAATCGAAGTTATCAAATACGATATCGGATTGTATTCTTTGTGAAATGTCTGCACCTACCTTGTAGGGCTCTTCCTTGTCAAGAAGTGAGACCTCGTCTTCGTATATCTCATTTTTGAGTATAGTTACGGTTTCAGCCGTATCATAGCCCGAAATCTCTGCGGAGATCTCATAAATACTGCCTGTTTCCAGACCAAACTCCTTTGCGGCATGGATCAGCGCATATAAAGGAAATGTCGAGGTTATTTTATCGCCGCTCATGCTCTCATCACTGCGTACATGATAGAAACGGAAATCACCGCCGGAGTGATAGCTGTCATGCTCGACAATGTATTCTTCACCGTTAAGTTCGAGAGTTCCTGCGTACTTAGAAAAACGCTTCTGGGATTCGGTCTCGGAAATGTCATAAAAATACAGTGTTATATCGGGATCGTGGAGGATCACCTTAGCGTGTTTGCTGACAGTTGGTTCATTGGTGTATTCAAATCTGATACAGTAATTATGATCGCCTGAGGGGACATTGTCAAATCTCTTGCCTGCTGATGCGGAAACGTACTCATCGTAGAAAAGATCGGCAGAAAAAGCACCGTTCCCTTTCGGAGTCAGTGACGGCAGCTTTGGAGATTCATGCGGCTCTTCTGTCCTGACGAAAAGGTCGTAGATATATCCGTCTATATCCTCGGTTATCCTGTTTACGGTATTATCCTTGAATTCGAGCTTTTCATAGCCGCTGTTCTCATCCTGTGCAGATTGACTTTCAGCGGAAACGGATACTGCCGTATCGTTCTCTGCAGCGATAGCGGAATATGGCAGCATACATGCGGCAGACATGAGTACTGCCGTAAAAGCGGATAGCATTTTTTTGTAACTCATAGTTTTCCCTCCCTGTGATGTCGTAAAAACGGATAGTATGTTTTTAAAATTATACAACATTATCCACAAAAAAGCAAGTATTTTATTGCGAACTAAGTAAATCAGCCCCTTTTGTTTTTTTGTTTTTTGATTAATGAATAAATCGTAAAATTTGGTCAGATACGGCAAGAAATATATTGACTTTGAAAAAAAAACAACGTATAATACTAATATTGAAAAATCATAATCAATGATATGATATTTTTATGGAGGATTGTTATCAGCACTGAGAAAGCTCATTATAAATAAGAGCTGAGTACTGCTGACCGCAAACATTCAAACGACAAACACGGCAAAAGATATACCACTGAACATTCAACAAGGAGAATAATATGAAACGAAGGGCTGTTTTCGGAACACTGCTGATCCTGTCGCTGAGCTGTATGGGTGCTGCTGCGGTCTCATGTGCAGATAACAGGAGCAGTGATGTATTGCCTTCATCTTCGGAAGATGTTAAAGGCGAAATTGCAGAGGTGCCATTTGAGGCGGAGGGAATGCGCTTTTCTATGAAGAGCGGCTTCTACGATTCAGGCTTCAGCCTGACTATTTCCGCTGACGATGAACACCAGATATTCTATACCCTTGACGGAAGTGTACCTACTGCTCAGAGCAGCCGCTATACTGAGCCGATAGCTATTACAGACCGCTCAGCTGAGGAAAACGATCTCAGCGCACATAAGGATATTGCACAGCCTTTGGAGCTTGCCAATGACTTTTTACCGCGGTCTGCGGTAGACAAGGCAACTGTGGTCAGAGCTATCACCATAGACAAGGACGGCAATAAAAGTCCTGTTGTATCAAATACGTACTTCATCGGATATGGTGAAAAGGCAGAGTACTACAAGAACTTCAAGGTGGTCTCGATACTGACGGACGAGGGTGATCTCTTTGATAGTGAAAAGGGCATATATGTGCTCGGCAAGACCTACGATGACTGGAAAAAGAACGAGTATGACCCTTCTGTTCCCGATTGGTTCATACCTGCAAATTATACTCAGAAGGGCAGGGAGTGGGAGCGCAGTGCGGCGATACAGTTCTTTGAAAACGGCGAGCTTGAAAAGTCTCAGGACGTGGGCATACGCATACACGGCGGCGCTACACGCTCTTATTCACAGAAGAGCTTCAATATATACGCAAGAAGCGATTATGGCGCTCCGAAGCTGGAATATGACCTTTTTTCGGGAAATGTCAGAAGCAAGTCAAAGGGTGAGCCTGTAAATGTATTCGATACATTTGTACTGCGAAACGGCGGCAATGACGCTATGTATACCCGTTTCAGCGATAAGCTCATACAGTCTCTGGTCCCGGACAGACAGTTCCTCACACAGGGCATGGAGCCCTGCATTGTGTTCATTGACGGCGAGTTCTGGGGACATTACGAGATAACGGAAAAAATGGACGATGATTTCATAAGCTCACATTACGGCATTCCTGCAAGCGATATCTGCATTATCAAGAAAGAGGAGCTTTACGACGGCAAGGAAGAGACCTTCGCAGAATGGGAACAGCTCCGCAGCTGGATACAGAACACCGATTTTTCTGGAGACTGGGCTTACAATGAGCTTTGCAGCCGTGTGGATATGCAGAGCTTCATGGATTATGTAAGTGCTGAGGTATATATAAACAATGCTGATTGGGGCTCAAAGAATATGGCTATGTGGAAGGCTGAGACTATAGATGAAAGCAATCCCTGTGCCGACGGCAAATGGCGCTTTATATTGTATGATACCGAGTACAGTTCCGGCATCTACGGTGAGGCTCTGCCCTCTGAGGACAGCTTTGAGAAACTTATGGAAAGTGACTGCTTCCTTGCTGACCTTTTCAACGGGGCTATGGAAAATGCAGGCTTCAGACAGCAGTTTACCGATACATTCATGGATATTGCTGGAAAGAACTTCGACAATGACAGGGTAAAGGCTGAAATTGACCGTCTTTCAGCGGAATATCACGATATTGTCATCGCTACCTATGACCGTTTCTGGAGCGGTCTGACAGGCGGCTATGGTGCAGAGAGCAACTATGACAGCGCAGTGGATTCGCTCAGGAGCTTTTACAATAAGAGGTATGACTACATTGTGAAACATCTGAAAAAACACATATCATAAAGAAAAGGGAAGCATATAAATGCTTCCCTTTTTGTTATTATTTTGTTATACCGCAGCTTCAAAGGAGCCTATCTTGTGGAGAAGATATTCCTGTATACGGAGAGCGTCACCTGCTGTAACGCCATTGCTGCTTGTATCAACGTCTGCGTTTGCAAGTCCCTGTTCTGTTATTGCCTTAGCGTCTGTGCCGCCGAGAGCATACTTGTTTGGATTTGCAAGATACTGCATGATAAGAACTACGTCTGACATATCTATCTGACCGTCGCAGTTTGCGTCGCCGAGCTTGTCAGCCTTTGGCGCAGGTGCAGTAGTGGTCGTTGTAGTTGTGGTGGTAGTTGTCGTAGTCGTTGTTGTTGTGGCAATGGTGGTCGTTGCTATTGGGAGTGGCTCCTGCTCAAGGGTGCGGATAATGATGTAGTTGATGTTGATAGCCTTGTCAGCAGAGCGCATATTTACTGTGAGCTTGCCGTTCTTGACAGTGACCTCGCCCTTGGATACTGTTGAACCGTTGGTTGCACAGTTCTCAGCGATTATCTTCTGGTCGTCCGTGCCGTAGTTTGCGTAAACTGTAGGAGATGTGGAGCAGTTCCAAGGATTGCTGAAGCACATCTCTACGGAGTACTTTCCGTTGGGGAGAGTAAAGCCGTAGTCAAGGTGGCGGTCGATATTGTTTTCGTACTGGTTCTTGGTGTAGCGGAATGAAGCGGTCTTGTCTCTGCCGTCGCCTGTATTTCTCTCGTCACACCATGTATTTGCAGTATAGATGCCTGCGCTGTTCTTGCTGCCGTCATACTGGTCTGTAGTATCGTCGATAAGTCCCCACTCGGCGCCTGTTACACCGTCAGGACCATATATCTGCTCAGTAAGGCTGTTGTAGTAGCCGAGCTTGTCCTTGCCTGAGAGTGTGTATGTGTTGTGGTCGCCGCAGTCAACGAAGTAAGCGATGCTGCTGTCGTATTCATAGAGGGGCTTGACTGCTGTCATGTAGATGAAGTCGCAGACCTTTGCGGACTCCTTGTCATCGTTGGATGAGAATGTTACAGTGAGAACGTCATAGTCAGTGCCGTCGGCATTGATAGCCTTTACGTTCTTGTCCATGACCTCAGGGGGAACGATGAGCTTTACGTCATAGACGTCGCTGTTTCCCTTGTAATCAAGAGTTCCGCTGTAGAGGACTGTATCGCCTACAACTATGCGGATGGACTTGCCGTTATCGGACTTGCGGAACTTTACTGTGAGCAGTGTGTACTCAGCTTCCTTGTCAACAGCCATTCTGTAGCTGAATGAACCGCCGCTCTTTGCATAACGGTAGGTGCTGTCGTCGGTGATGCCCTGAGTATTTGTCTCCTGCATATCGTGGAGATTATCGTTTTCATACTGTCCGTAGCCGGGCTGTACAGTATCTGTAACAGTTGACTTTGAACGTGCAGGTCTGTCAACAGCTGTGCTGCTGCTCTGGAAATTCCAGTAGATGCCGTAACGCTGCTGATACTGTAAATAATGAGGAGAGAAGGTAAGGTCATGGTCAGTGCCCTTGAGCTTGAAGTTAAGGGTGCTGCCGTCTCTTACGAGGTGGTCTGCTATCTCTGTCATAAAGGTATTGACAGTAGTGCTGTTGTCGGAGATGCGGATATTCTCTGACGGAGTTGCCTTCTCCTTTGGTATCGTTACCCACATACCTGTTGAGCCTGTAGTCATATTGGACTTGCCAAGCTCTGCACTGAGTACGATGGGACCGTACTTGAAGCCGTATACCGTATTCTTGTCAGGGAGTGAGTAAGCCTTGACAGTTTCGGGGATAGTCAGCTCGATAACGTCGCCCTTCTTGAAGTCGCCAGTTACCTGAGCATAGCCGTTTACGGTCTTGTAGGAGTACTTCTCGCCGTCAACCTTGACAGTCATATTGCCTGCCTTCCAGTCAGGGATACGGAAGCGGAAGTCCACAGCGCCGCTGCCGTCGATAGTGAACTTTGTGGTATCGCCGCTTGGGATAGTACTCTCCTGAGTTATCTTCATATTCTTGTCTTTCCAGTTGAGGATAGAGCTCTGGTACATATTTACATACAGGGTATTATCGCCGTGCATATAGATAGTGTCGCCCAGCTTGCTGAAGTTTTCCATACCGCTTCCTGTACAGCACCAGAAGTGGTCGAAGCGTGAGCTGTATACCTTGAAGTAGCCTGTAGCCATAGGCTGGAAGTAGGTAGTCATACCTGTTTCCGGATTCTGTGAGGAGAGGATCGAGTTATAGTAGGTGTTCTCATAGAAGTCCATATATTTGCTGTCGCCTGTTATCTTGAACAGCTCGCGGCTGAGCTTGAGCATATTGTATGAGTTACAGGTCTCGCAGTTGCAGTTTGTACGCTCCTTGTCGAGAATGTCGTCCATACCGAAGTGCTCCCACTCACTGTTTCCGCCTGTGATATATGTGTGGTGGTTTATTACCATATCCCAGAAAGCCTCAGCGTACTGGAGCTGGCGTGTAGCGTCTACCTTTTCGCCGTTTATGGTCTTGCCGTGGGCTACGGTGTAGCGCTTGAGAGCTCCGAGGAACTTAGGGATGGTGGTATTGGCATGTTTGCCGTTGAGCACGTTAGCTCCGCCCTTGAGTATCTGCTCATGGAGATTTGTGTCGTCGAAGTAGTGAGCTGCTACGGCGTGGTTGTCTTTGCCTGTTATGCGGTAGAGCTCGTACATACAGTCGTTCATTCCGCCGTACTCGATAGAGAGCACTGTGCGGCGCTTCTGGTCGTTCCAGGTCTTACAGCGGTTGTATACCCAGTCTCCCAGGTCAGAGCCTAAGTCTTTTGCAGTAGCATAGCCTGTTGCATCGTAGATATCAACTATACCTGCGATGAGCTTGTGCATGGTGTACCATGGCACCCAGGCTTCACTGATGATGTTGGATTTGCCTGCTTCGACGTTGTCAAACTGAACTTCAACGCCTGTGCCGTTGGGGTGGGAAGCAGCCCAGATAAGACCCGGTTTGCCCTTTGAGCTCTTCTGGCACTGTCTGAGACCGTCGATGAGGGTGGTCATTCTCTTGTACAGAGCCGAGCGCTGTTCCTCGGTAATGGAAGGATTCTGATATGCCTGCGCGATGGCAGTCATATAGTGACCTACCGAGTGACCTGCGATGTTGGTGTTTTCCCAGCCGCCGTAGCGCTTTGCACCGTTGGTGTTGAGGCCAGCGTTTTCACGGAATCCTGCGAGGAGCCTGTTGGTGTCGAATGCAAGGAGATAGTCAAGCTCCTTGTTGAATGCGTTGACGCTGTAGGCGTCAGTCATGGTCACGTCTGAGATGCTGAAATTCTGGATTTTTGCGTCCTCTGCCGCGGAGATGCTTGTTATCGGGAAGTTTGTGAACGAACACATCATAGCAGCAGCAATTCCAAATGATGTCAGACGAGAGGGAAGTTTTGATAACATATGGAATTCCTCCTTTAAATTTTAATATCCAACAATATTGTAACTCATATTTTCCTGAGAGACAACCCACAAAATTACAGAAAAGGTTGAAAATATTTTGTTTAAATTCAGAATTTATTCGCAAGTTTATATAATCTGCACGATATGTTATACAGCACTTTTGTAGAATATTTACAAAAAGAAAAGGCTCTCACTGACATTTTGCCGGTGAGAACCTTTTTATGATCGTTTTGCACGGACGGTTATCCTGCTTTTTCCGCTGAGAGTGCAGGTGAAAAGCGTAAGATCCCACTGGGAATTGTCCTTGCTGAGCATTTCCCCGGGAGCACCGCCGTTTATCTCTTCGATACTGATGATATGATATGGGTACGCATTGCCGCCGCAGTCAAAAAAGATTATCTCAGAGCCGTCCGAAAGCCTGTCCAGCCTTCCGAAATGACTGCTGAAGTTATGGGCTGCGATGACGAGATCGTCCGTTTCCGCACTGCCGCTGTATCTGCATGGAGCTATGTCCAGCGCGTCATAGCTGAAATCGTTTATCACGGGCAGCTCCAGACCAAGCTCGGATATTCTCAGGTATCCGCAGTAGCCTGTATTGTCAATGACTATGGTAGGCATTTCTGCTTCGGTAGGCTCCTCATATTCAGCAAAAAGGTCGTTTTCCGCACTTGTGTCGGTGGAAGCCTGTTCAGCAGACGGCTTTTTTCCGATGAGCGATCTAAGCTCGGAAAGTGAAGCCTGTGAACGCTTTTCGGCAGTCCTGTCCTCAGATATGTTGTATAAACAGAGGCAGAGAGCAGCGAATATCAGCGCTGCTCCTGCGATCATGCAGATTTTACGGAATTTATCCCTCATCGTCTTTGTTCTTCTGTTTTGGCAGCAGACCTATGCAGATGAGAGCCATACCGCCCAATACAAGCGGGATTATAGGCCACCAGAGCTGTCCTGTCTGTGGAAGTCCCGAGGACGATGCTGTGGTAGTGACGGCTTTTTTAGTGGTTGAAGCTGAAGATGTCGTTGACGAGCCCCTTGCCGTTGTAGTCGTCGTAGTTGTTACAGAAGAAGTTGTTGTGGTGGTTTTTGAATAGCTTCCTCCGTCGATTATAAGATCGGGGGCATAGGAATTCTTTATAAGGAACTGCTTTGAATTGTAGTCCACGTAAACTGCGTATTTTACGGGGATATTTCTCTCAACTACACGCCATTCCGAGTCGAGGTCGAGGGTGTTCCAGCGATGTTCCCAGTTAGTGGATTCATCAAGCACTACAGTGTCATAAAGCTCGCCGTCCTTGAAGAGGTCAACAGTGACATTTACCGGACGAGCCATATATGAATCGTCGTTGTCTACCCATACCTTCTTTACAGTGTAGCTGCCAACTTCTCCGTCAAGAGTGATGACGCTGTAGATCTTCGGGAAGGCTTCCTCTGCTGAGCCGTCCTCTTTTATCTCGAAAAGAAGGGGAGTTGCCATATATACGGAAGGTTCGAGCCTTACTCTCTTTGCAACAGCAAGATAAAGTCCTTTTTCAAGGCCGTTAAATATTACTGTTCCGCTGCTGTCGGTTACTCCCTCGGCTTCGGCATTAAGCTTGTCGCCGATGATGAAGCTTTCCAGTGCCTGTGCGGCACCGCGGGCTGTCTCGGTATCAAGATCGGACAGATCTACAGGGTACTTGCTGTATTCACCTGTAAGTGCAAAGCTGTTGTCTTTGCGTTCACCGACCTTGTAGATCTTCCAGTTCATATCAGAGACTTTTACGTCGTCCTGAGCGCATATGAGCTTAATGGAAGAATTGGTCAATGCTGCGGATCTGTATGGTATGGCTGAAGATAATAGCATAACAACACATATCATACTCAGCATCGCAGAAGTTATTATTTTTTTCTTTTCTGTCATCATATCACCCTTCATTATTTATTTTTTTGATCTTTTCTTCTGACGTTTGTCACTGATAAAGATCAGTATGAACATTACGATTAGCAGCGGTACAGCCGCTATGGGAGCTACTATCAAGGGATCTATCCTGAATGCTTCATTCTTGACGAACACCCCTGCCTTCTTTGTTACCGCATTATCGGTGCGGACTCCTCTGACCAGCAGCCTGTGGGTATTTATGCCGTATGGGGTACAGGTCAGGAGAGTGCAGTAGTCCTTCCCCTCAACAGTGCGAAGATCATCGAATTCCTCGGGAAGAACTATCTTTATCTGATCGACCTCATATGTAAAGCAGCGGTTGAGTATGGTTATTGTGAAGGTATCTCCGATCTCGATCTCGTCAAGGTCCGTGAAAAGCTTTGCGCTGGGGAGTCCTCTGTGTCCCGAAAGTACGCAGTGAGTTGAATCACCGCCTATGGGAAGGCTTGAGCCCGGCATATGTCCTGCGCCGATCTGAAGAACGGTTTTTTCGATGCCGTGGTAAATGGGCAGCTCAACATTGATCCTGTCAATATCGATATATCCCATGAGACCTGAGCCTGTGAAGTTGAGGCAGTCCTCATAGTCGCTCACAAGGGAAGGATCAAAAAACGCTGATGGATTTTCGCGGAGTCTTTTGTTGTAATCCTCCGCCCTTGCGAAGAGCTCATCAAGCTCGTCATCTGATGAATCGCTGAGCATTTCGTTATATTCCGAGATCACCTTTGAGGCATGCTTTGAGTTGAGATACTCGCTTATTGCTGGATATAGCAGTACGGACAATCCGACGATAAACATTATGAAAATTACTATGCTGAAAAAATGTTTTTTCATCGGATCCTCCCTGCTGCAATATCTGCGGCGGGGGACATTGCCTTACCGCCGCAATACTGCGAATTTAGGAAATTACTTTTCGCTTATGCTCATTCTCTTCTTTACAACGAGAAGTACCAGTGCTCCTGCAACCAGAAGTCCGCCGATAACATAGAATAATGTTGTACCAACGCCGCCTGTGCTTGGAAGAGTAAGTCCCTTGTTGTTCTCTACATCGAATGTGAATACGTTATTCTTGTAGGAGATGTTATCTGAACCCTTCTTTGCGGTCCATGAGCAGGTCTGTGCATTTTCGTCAAGAGCTGCTGAGATAACTATTGTGATGTTTTCGTTGAGCTTGTTGTATCCATCGGGAGCCTCAAGCTCTTTGATAGTATATGTGCCGTCCTTGAGACCTAAGAATGAAATGATGCCGTTGCTGCCGGTGTAGCCTGTCTGATTTACAGAATCTGAAGCAGGAGCTGTATCCTTGGTCACGGAAGTGATCTTCTTGTACTTCTTGGTAGTTGAATCGTACTTATCAGCTGTTGCGGAAGTAGAAGCAGTCTCTGTGAAGGTGCCGTCCTTCAGCATGTAGTATGTACCTGTGGTATCCTCTTTGAAAATCTCGTTGTTGATGATGACTGCCTTTACGCCTTCGCCTGTTATCTGGAACTTTGCGCCCTCAAGGACAGCCTTTGTAGTTGCGTTGATCTTCTTGAGTGAGATGCCTGTTGAGAAGGTCTTTGTATTGGACTCGGGAGTTTTGCCCATTACGTCCTTGTCTGTCTCCTCATCGCTTGTAGGCTTGTCTCCGCCCTTGTACTCATGGTTCGGATTGTTTGAGAAGGTGAGGTCTGCCTTATTTGGGTTGCCTGAAGCAGTAAGGTCAGCCTGTTCATTGAGTGTAGCTGTGTACTTGACGATTATATCCTCGCCCACATGCTGATTGTCATCATCATGGTTATCGGGAGTATCATTCTGATAGAGATGCTCATAGAAGTCCTTGAACATGATCCTGAATGTATACGGAGCCACGTTTGAGGTTATAACATCAAAGTCTGTGCCCTTTGTAAGTGTGTATGAACCTACTGTGATGGCAACGTCGTCATTGAATGTGAGTCCGGTGCCGAGAGTATCGTTGATAATGAAGTAATAATCATTGTAGCTTGTCATATCGGGGACAGAAGACTTCAATACGAATGGCACCTTGTCGCCGACGCTTGCTGTGCTTGTTTTTGTGCCGCTTGCGAAGTCTGTGCCGATCTTCTTGTCAAGGGAAGGAACGCTTGCCTTTGCATTGATAGCGTCGGGCTCAATGTCAGTGATAGCTCTCAGGATATGATCTGAGTATGCATACTGAGAATTTGACGAAGGAGCTGTTTTTATAGTATCCTTTATGAAGTAGTAAGCGCCTCCGGGAAGCTTGTCATTTGTAAGATTGAAGCTTGTTTCGGAAGTGTTTGCACTTACGATGTCAGCGAAAGCATTTGCTTCGGCGCTGTTTGCCGAGAAATTCTCAACGGCCAGAGCTACCTCTGCAGCTGTAGTGCAGGAAGCAAAGGGATTTGTCGAGCCGAACTTTGTGCTTGCCTTGAGAGCACTGAGAAGGCTTGTGCTGTTAACACCCGAGCCCCACTGTATCTCTGTGAGCTGTTTTGTGCCGTTTATCTCGGAAACGGTACCTGTGAATATCTGGTATGCGAGGTATTCATGTGTAGCTGTATCGTTTGCTGCGTTGTTGACAGTAACGGAGAAATCGTCTGCCGCATAGGAAGCAGGGATGTGAGCCATACCTACTGAAGCAGCGATAGCTGCTGAAAATACTGATGCTGTTAAGCGCTTGAATGTCTTTTTCATAATATCACCTTTCGTAAATAAATTTTGTCTGTTTTTGCTTTATTATAAGGAGGTATCATTTATCCTCCTTTCTTTTCCGCAGCATAAGTGCCACGAAGGAGAATATGACAATTGCAGAGCCTGCTGTCATATATGGTACTATGCCGCTTCCTCCTGTATCGGGAAGTCTGAAGGTCTTGTAGTTCTTTATCGGCTGCACGAGGTCATCAGCTTCCACAGATGCGTTCATCATGCCGTTCTCCCTGGTGACAGTAAAAGTTATCTTCCTGTCATCAGCAAAGATGATGTCATTATCGCTGTTTCCCGTTTCGTGAACAGTATAGGTATACGTTCCTTCCCGGGAGAAATAGATATTGCTGAAGCTGATAATGCCGTTTGTATCATTCCGTGCTTCGGCGATGACGTTATTGTTCTCGTCAAGAAGCTGGAAATCAAAGGTCCTTGAACCTATATCATCGTCTATGAGCTCTTTTTTCAGCTGGAAATCCACCATAACGGCGTTTGCCGCAAGGGTGAAGTCGAGACCTGTACGTACAGGGCACTTGTTATAGGCGTCGAGTATGTTTTGTCTTCCCAGTGAGAAGTGAAGCCCCTTTGCAGAGACATAGCCGCTTTCCGGCGTCAGTGTCTGTGTTTCTATATATGTACCGTTCTGGTCATATATTTCCTTAACCTTGGAAAAAGCCTTTAATCTCAGGTCAACATTGAAATCCGCTCTCTGTGCGTCTTTCAGTGAAAAATTCTTGTTGCCGCGGAGATAAAAGTCTCCGAACTTCATAAAGGACTCATTTTCCTTGTTGTCGCCGCTGACGTAATTTGATGTGAGCTCGTACTGTGATGACTGATTCGAGTCGAAATACTGCGTATAATCGTCATGGGTGAATTCCACATCCTTGTTTTCAAAGCTCTTGTCGCTGGCAGTGCTTTTAAGGAATTTCGTAGGTGCGCCGTTTTTATCGAATATCCTGCAGGAATTGATGTCTGAAACGAATGCGCTGTACTGCGTTATCGTCTTTTCCAGTTTTCCTGATTCGTCAAAGGAATATTCTTCAATTATATAAAAGCCGCCGTCGTCGATCTCAATATCGGCGTGGGTCTTTATATCTTCCTCTGAGCCGTCTGCATTTACGATGATATAGAAGAAATCATCGCCAAGTGCCACACCTGTTTTTCCTGTTCCGTTTGATGCTTTTGATCTGAACTTTGATGAGATCCTTACTTCACCCTGATGTTCGCCCGATGTGACTAATTCCTTTACGGAATCGCCGAGCTTTTCAAGTGAATTCGTACCTTCTGTGTGAGTTCCCTTTGAACCTACATTGAAGTCCAGTGTGTCTGCCTCGGTCGGAGAACAGTAGGTGACAAGCTCGATGGTATTGTCTGTGCTTATCCTGTATGGACGAAGTCCGCCGTCATATCTGAGAGAGCCGTCGCTGTTGTAGCCTATCCAGTCATCGCCGTTTTTGATATATTTTCGTTTGCCGTCCTGGTATACGAAATAGTCATCGGGATTGCCGGCGTGGAGAGAGCCGAGGTACTCATGCACCTGATCCTTGTCCTTTTCACCGAGGGAGGTATTGACGTATATCCGCGGTCTGTCGACCACCTTTACATAAAAAGTGGTGTAGCCTTCGGTTCCTCCGTCAATGGAAACAGAGGTGGTTCCGACTGACTGCGCAGTATATGACGCTGAATGCTTCCATCGGCTGCTGCCGACCCTTGAATCGCTGTGTGAACCGTTGTCCATTTTCAGGACGGCTTCATCAGTTCCGAAGAACCAGCCCTTTAGGGTACTTGGTTCATGTGTGGTATAGCCTTCGAGCTTTACGGTATCTCCCACATAGAGCACATATGGATTGTCTGCGCTGTTGGGGATAGTCTGACCGTTAACGGTTATAGCAGAAGCAATGTCCTTATAGCCGCCTGATGTCAGCACATAGATCGAAAAGCTGTCTGCATCGAATATTGCTTTTTCTCCTGAGACGTCAGCGTTTTCGATCATCTCGGTCTCACCGCTGTCTGTTACATGGAGCAGGCTGAATCCCTCGCCGCTGAGCTTCTGCTCCTCGGGAAGAACTATTTCAACGTGAACACATGAGCTGTCAGCAGGTTCGAGCTCCGTACCGTCAGGGGAGAGGAATGATATATCAACGGCTACAGCCTCGACATCCTGTGTTCCGAGGGCGTCTGCCGCTTTTTTCAATGCTTCGTCACGGGCTACATCAGATACTGCCATTTCCGTGTCCTCGGGGAATATCCCCTGTTCAGCGGAGGCGTATACCTTTATGCCCGAGCTGCTTTCCGCAGCGAGATCCATAAATGATACAGTTTTGCTTACTGTGCCGTTTACAGGCACATATCCTGCAATATGCACGTCATCGGGCGGGAAGCTGCATTCTGCCACCGCACCGTTTACCTGTCCTTCAATGATCCTGATAAAAGGATCATCGGGATCTGTTGATAGCTCGGAAATAATTCCCGACCTGTCGGCTTTTCCGTCCAGATCATTATCGAAGAAGATGATATCTCCTCGTTTGGGGGATCCCTTATTGAAGGGGATCAGTATTCCATTTTCGCTTAGCTTCAGCGACCATGCCCAGCAGCCTGAGCCGTAGGGGATATCGGCTTCCTTCACTCCTGCGTAATACAGGCAGAAGCAGGTGAACATACAGTTCCAGTCACCGTAGGGATTACCGAACCATGCGCCGTAACGGCTGTAATTCTTGTGAACAGCGCCGTCGTCGCCGGTAATAAAGTTGTTTGTGTTTTCGGTGTAATCTATCTGTGAAGCTGCTACAAGAGCAGTATTTTCAGCAAGATCATCAGTGAGTGGAGGAAGAGTAGATTCCCAGATTTCACTGGTTTCGCAAAGTGCGCTGTCCGCATCAGACAGCTGAACAGTCGTTTTTCCGTCCTCTGATCTGAGGGTGATGTCAGTCATTGCGGTACCGATACCGCGCAGCTGCCAGAAAACGCCTGCGGAAACAAAAACGGACATAGCCGTGATGAAGGATGTAAGCCGTCGCTTCTGTTTCTTCCTTGTGCGGATCACACGGAGGTAATTTTTTATAGAGTGATCCAAAAACATCCTCCTTTCTTTGTCGCTATTATAATGTATAGACTCAGTCAGCGGACCATATCCTGAAAAGGTATCTGCCGACCATCTGATCGTAATCAATACAGCCTACTGCGGAATTTCGGCTGTCTATGGAGGTCTCGCGCTGATCTCCCATAACAAAGAGCTTCCCTTCGGGAACTGTGTAGGGGAGATCTATGTCACATTCTCCGAGAGACTTGCTGATGACATAGGGTTCATCAAGGAGCTTTCCGTTGAGAAATACATTGCCTTTTTCGTCAATATCGATATTGTCGCCCGGAAGACCGATGACACGTTTTAGCAGGAGCTTGTTCTGCCATGAGACACAGCATAGCTCACCTGTAGAAAAATGCTTTGATTTTACAAGCAGTATAATATCTCCGTTGCTAAGAGTGGGCTTCATGCTGTCACCCGAAACCTGGATAACGGGCAGAAAAAGCATTGAGATCAGAACCGCCGCCGCTGCTGCAACGATGAGTGCAGACACGGTGCTTTTTAGTATGTGTCGAAATTTTGCCTTGCTATTGAGCTTTTTTCGCTCCGCGACAACTTGCTCGACCAGGGGCAGTTCTGTGTTTTCTTTTTCATCGGTGTTCATCATTGTATAAACGAGGTCAACTAACTCGCGTTTATTCAGATCTCCGAAATCTTTTTTTGACATTTTCTTATCCTGCCTTTGTCAAAAATGCATTACATTATGTATATAAGTATAACACAATTATATTTTGATATCAAGAAATTTAAAAAAACAAAATAAACAAAATTTAAACTGCTGATTTGTTGATTTTAACAATAAACTAAAAGAAGCCTGTTCATCTTCTTCTTTGGCAGCACAGAGGCATAAAAAACCGGACCTGTTATTCCAGATCCGGTAAGGCTCATATGCTGTTTAAATTATTTTAGTGGACCATTCCTCGATATTCCAGATATTATCGGCAATATCCATGTAGAATTCAGGCTCATGGCTTACGATGAGGACTGTGCCCTTGTAGTCCTTTATCGCCTTTTTCAGCGACTCCTTGGCGTCAACGTCAAGGTGATTGGTGGGCTCGTCAAGAACGAGAAGATTGACCTCTTTGAGCATTATCCTGCAAATTCTGACCTTGGCATTCTCGCCGCCTGAGAGCACTCGCATCTGAGAGGTGATATGCTCGGTGGTGAGTCCGCACTGGGCAAGAGCGGCACGGACCTCTGCGTTGGTCATTGAAGGGTATTCCTCCCATATAACGTCAAGGGCAGTTTTTGAGGTGCTTTCCTCTTCCTGCTCGAAATAGCCGTATTCCACGA
The DNA here is from genome assembly GCA_004554385.1 of Ruminococcus flavefaciens. Taxonomy (GTDB): domain Bacteria; phylum Bacillota; class Clostridia; order Oscillospirales; family Ruminococcaceae; genus Ruminococcus; species Ruminococcus flavefaciens_T. The sequence goes on along the minus strand of SFMO01000167.1, from coordinate 28,414 downwards.
ACTGGTCATGCTCTACATAGCCTGAGATCGGAGGTATTATCTTCAGAAGGGTCTTCAGAAGGGTTGATTTTCCGATGCCGTTTACTCCGCGGATCGCTATTTTCTGACCGTTTTCGACCTTTACTGAAATGGGCTTTGTAAGGGGCTCGTCGTAACCGAGTACTATATCCTTGCAGTCGATGACCACACGTCCCGGAGTACGGGCTTTTCTGAAGGAGAAGGTGGGCTTTGGCTTTTCACGCATAAGGGTTATCTTGTCCATTTTGTCAAGCTTTTTCTGGCGTGATTTTGCCATGTTGGTAGTCGCTACCCTTGCCTTATTGCGGGCGATGAAGTCCTCAAGGTCTGCGATCTCTTTCTGCTGTTTTTCGTAAGCCTGCTCAAGCTGTTTCTTTTTCAGCTCGTACATTCTGACAAAATTGTCGTAATCGCCTGTATATCTGGTCATAACTGCATTCTCAACATGGTATACCACGTTTATGACGCTGTTCATAAAGGGAACATCGTGAGAAACGAGAATGAATGCGTTTTCGTAGTTTTGCAGGAAATTTGTCAGCCATCTGATATGGTTCTCATCGAGGAAGTTTGTGGGCTCGTCAAGAATGAGTATCATGGGATTTTCGAGAAGGACCTTTGCAAGGAGCACCTTTGCTCTCTGACCGCCCGACAGCTCCGCAACATCTCTGTCGAGACCTATCTCGTTAAGACCGAGACCGTTGGCGTATTCGGATATTTTGGCGTCTATGGTATAGAAGCCGCTGTAGTCGAGAATGCTCTGTATCTCGCCGACTTCCTCCATAAGTGCGTTCATCTCATCCTCGGAGCAGTCTGACATCTTATCGTAAAGCCCAAGCATTTCAGCTTCAAGCTCTGAGAGGTGGTCGAAGGCTTCACGGAGCACATCACGGATAGTTTTTCCCTTTTCAAGGGTGCTGTACTGGTCGAGGTAGCCTGTGGTAATGTGCCTGCACCATTCTATTTTTCCCTCATCGGGCTGCAGTTTGCCCATGATTATGTTAAGGAAGGTGGACTTTCCTTCGCCGTTGGCTCCTACAAGTCCCACGTGCTCGCCCTTCAGCAGTCGGAATGAAGCGTCGTTGAGTATCTGACGGGCTCCGAAGCCGTGGGTAACGTGTTCAACATTAAGTATGCTCATAATAATCTCCTTTTTGCAGTCATGCAAAATATTATAGCATATAATTGAAAAAATAGCAACAATCGCGGCAAAAAAGTGGTGCAGATATTTATTACGGCGCGAAAACGGCGGCGCGGGCTCCGCGCTTATAGCATAAATATGAGTAAATAGCAAGTGGCGCGGAGTGAAAGTATATGTGCCGTAAAACTTTGGCGCAAAAAAGGGTGCAGCGGCTCGATGCTTGCTATTTTTGCAATTCTATGCTATAATATGCGAGTATTGCGTAAAACATATCATCAAACATACTGCAAAAGGAGTAATTCAGATGAAAAAGATCATTGCACTCATGCTTCCGCTGGCATTGCTTGTATCAGCTGTGTCATGTGCGGAAAAAGGAAAAACATCAGAATCTTCATCATCGACAGAAATTGAAGTGGCATCAGACAGCACAGTAAAGGATCACGGACCTAAGTATCAGAGATATGCTTCAATGTCTCCCGAAGAGATAGTCAAGGAGCTGACACTTGAGCAGAAGGCTGCCCAGATGGTACAGCCTGCGGTTTATATGGTGGAGGATGATCCCGAAAATACAATGAAGCTCGCCGATTACGGCAGCGTTCTCGGAGAAAATTCGGGCATGGAGTTCAGCTGTCAGGAATGGCAGGAGCTGACAAATAACCTTCAGAAGGGCGCTATTGCCTCTGAAGCAGGTATCCCATTTGTCTACGGCAGCGATCACGCTCATGGAGTAGGATACTGTGTCAATGCAGTATATTTCCCCCATAACATAGGTATAGGCGCTGCAAACGACGAGGAGCTGACCTATAAAATGGGACAGGTCGTTGCGGACGAGGCAAGGATCTGCCATATGCCGTGGAATTTCTTCCCTGTGGTCTCACAGTCCGTTGATCCGCGCTGGGGACGTACCTACGAGTGCTACAGCTCTGATCTCGGTATCATATCAAAGCTTGGCTCAGCGTATATCAAGGGCTATATCGACGGCGGCGGTATAGCCTGCGCAAAGCATTTCTTTGCGGAGGGAAGTGCTGCTTACGGGACAGGTGAGGACTCTCAGAACGGTTCTCAGTTCGTTGACAGACTCATCGACAGAGGTGAGGCGACTCTTACAGATGCAGAGATAAAGGAGCTTCTTGACGTATATCAGGAGATGATAAACTCCGGAGTTCAGACTATTATGATAAGCCATGCGGCTCTTAATGGCGTAAAGATGCATGAGAATAAGGAATACATCATGAAGCTCAAGGATGAAATGGGCTTTGAGGGCTTTATAGTCAGCGACTGGGAGTCCATACAGAACATTCCCGGCAAGGATTATGAGGAGCAGGTCATCACTGCTGTTAATGCAGGTATAGATATGCTCATGGAGGTAAACAGAGCCGATGAGGCTGCAAAAATAATCGCTGATTCAGTCAAATCAGGCAAGATCTCCGAAGAGCGCGTCGATGACGCTGTAAGGCGTATCATTAAGGTAAAGCTTGAGAACGGGTTGTTCAATGATCCGCTGTTTGAGAATGGCGATACCGTGCAGAAGGAAACAGGCTCTGCGGAGTACAGAAAGATCGCCGAGCAGATGGTGGAGGAGAGCCTTGTGCTGCTGAAAAACGACAAGGATACCCTTCCCGTAAAGGAGGGCTCATCGGTTTACATCATTGGCCCTGCATCTGACGATGCCAGCGCACAGTGCGGAAGCTGGACCCTTGACTGGGCTGAAAGCTATACAAAGGACATTAAGGGTGTTACAACTGTTCTTGAGGCTTTCAAGACCTATGCCGAGTCATACGGCATAACCGTTATCACAAACCCTGACGAAGCAAAGAATGCCGACCTTGTGCTTGTAGCTCTGGGTGAGAAGCCCTATGCCGAGTGGAACGGCGACAGCGAGGATATGGAGCTGTGCGGAAAGCTGGGACTTGACAAAAACCGTCAGGCGATCGACGAAGCTAAAAAGCTGGGCAAGCCAACTGTTGCCTGCATCGTTGCAGGACGTCAGGTCATCATCGACAAGGCAGACTACGACAGCTGGGACAGCGTTGTGATGTGCTATCTTCCGGGTTCAGAGGGCAAGGGCATTTCAGACGTTCTCTGCGGCTGTGCGGATTTCAGAGGAAAGCTGCCAAGCCCGTGGTACAGCTCTGTTGAACAGATAGGCACAGACAAGTGCTGGTTTGAAAAGGGCTACGGACTTAATTACGGCAGCGGCTTCAAGCCTAAGGCTGAGCCCGAAGGAGCTGCACCTGATGACTCTGATGATGATACTTACGAAGATCCGATGAAGGGTACAAAATATACCGTGGGCGAATTCAAGGACGGTGTATACACCAGTGATTTTGCGGGACTGAAAATGAAGATGCCCGAAGGCATGAAGCATGTTGGTGAAGGCGATATAGGTATGTTCAGAGGCAGCATTGTTTCAATGTGCAGTGAAGAGAAGGACAAGGTACGCGAAAATGCAAGGACATGGGAGCAGGTCTTTATTTCGGACGACGCTGCAATTGCGATCACTTACCTGAACACAAAAACGGCTGCTCCTGACGATGCGGACTATTCAGAGGAAGAGTTTCTCGATGACTACAAGGCGTTTTATAATCCTGAGAATTACGGCGCTGAGACTGAGTATAAGGAAAGAGCTTCCGTCAAGCTGGGCGGCAGGGATTATGTCAGAGAGATAATGGAAGTTGATTATGAAGGAAATAAGGCATGTGAATACTATTACGCAAGAAAGATCGATGATGAGGTAATGTGTATTATCAATACACAGTGCAATGGCACTGATAAGACTCCTGAGTATTTCGAGAAGATGTTCAGCTGATAACAAATAAAAGCAGCCTGTACGCTGATGTACAGGCTGCTTATCTTTTATTCTGCCCAGTATACGTAGTTTTCTTTTCTCGGTGAAGGTGCAGGTTCATCGCAGTCCGCATATCCCAGTATGCAGTGGCCAATACCTTCGTAATCGCCCTCTATTCCGAGACTTTCAAGGAGCTTTCTGCCCTCCTCGGTCTCGAATTCCTCCTTTGCACGGTGTATCCAGCAGCTTGATATGCCATATGCATGAGCCGCATTCATAAGATTTCCCATAACAAGACTGCCGTCATAGATGTAGGTGGGCATCTCCTTATTTGCAAGCACTATGATAACCACGGGAGCATTGTAGAATGGGTCTGTGTCGGTGCCCATTATCTTTGCGTTGAGAGCGGAAAGACGGTCGCGGAGCTCCTTGTTTGTGACCGCGATCATAACAGGGGACTGACGGTTCATGCCTGTTGCGGCGTATGTACCTGCCTCGATTATCTTTTCTATGGTCTCCTTTGGCACCATATCGGATTTGAATTTCCTGATGCTTCTTCTTGTGATAAGATTTGTGACAGCGTCCATAGCTGATCCTCCTTAAAAAATATCATTGAATATCTGTTCGGGTGTGAGATGATTATCTTTGAGAACGTCCTCCACCGAGTATCTGTCGAGGAATTCCTTTTTCAGTCCGTAGTTGTAGACCTTCATGCTGTCTGCACCGTAGAATCGGGCTATTTTTTCGCCGAAGCCGCCGTTGAGTATGCCATCCTCAAGGGTCACCACAACAGTATGGTCGGATTTCAGACCTGTGAGCATTTCCTCGTCCACACCTGTGATATAGCGGGGATTGATGAGTGTGGGAGCAGTGCCCGTCTTTTCGGTGATAAGAGCTGAGAGCTCCTCGCCTGTCTGATAGAAGTCTCCGAGAGCGATAATGGCGATATTGCTGCCCTTCTGAGTTATCCTGTATTTGTTCAGACAGCTGTAATCTGTGTCAACAGGCTTATCTGTATGGATAACGCCGTTGCAGGGTATCCTTATGGCAACGGGGTATCTGTCCTGTTCGATGCTCCAGTCCAGCATAGCGAAGTACTCCTCACAGTTTGTGGGGGCAAGGTATACAAGGTTAGGGATATTGGACATCATGGGTATATCATATAATCCCAGATGAGTTATATCATTCATGCCGTAAACAGAAGCGGTGTTTACAAGAAGTGTGGCAGGATTGCTGTTTATGCAGAGATCCTGTGAGATCTGATCGTAGGTCCTCTGGAAGAAGCTGGAATGGGTAGCGAATACAGGCTTTCCGCCGTTTCTGGCGATTCCCGAAGCCATAGCCACAGCATGTTCCTCGGCGATACCGACATCGATGAACTGTCTGCCCGCTTCCTTACGCTTGTCCTCGGTGAAGCCGATATTTGTGGGGACTGCTGCGACCATTGCTACGACCCTTTTATCAGCCTTCATTTTTTCCATGAGGTGATCGCAGGTCATATCGCTGTAGTTCTCGCCGCCGCCTTCATAAATGTCCTTGCCTGTTTCGGGATCGAAGGGCATATGCCAGTGCCAGTCCTCCTTGTTAGCCACAGCAGGCTCAAAGCCGCAGCCCTTTACGGTATTGAGGTGTACTGCGATGGGGTGATCGATGTCCTTTATCTTTCTGAAGGCTTCGATGAGCTGTGGGATACTGTTTCCGTTCTTTACGTAGAGGTAATCGAGTCCCATAGCCTTGAAGAGGTTGCAGGGGCACTTTCCGTCCGATTCGCGGAGCTCCCTGAGATTCTTATAGAGTCCGCCGTGATTTTCGGCAATGGACATATCATTGTCATTTACGAGGATAATGAGGTTGCTCTCAAGCTCTGAGGCAAAGTCGATACCCTCAAGAGCTTCGCCGCCGCTGAGTGAGCCGTCGCCGATAACAGCCACCACATTGCCCTTTTCGCCTTTAAGGTCTCTTGCCTTTGCAAGTCCGCAGGCAAGGCTCACTGAGGTTGAGGTATGACCTACATTGAAGAAGTCGTGCTCACTCTCCTCAGGGTTGGAATAACCCGATACGTCGCCGAAATGCTCGTCGCTGAAGAAGGCTTCTCTGCGCCCTGTCAGCATTTTGTGGGTGTAGCACTGGTGGGATACGTCAAAAACGAATTTGTCCCTTGGTGAATCAAAGACATAGTGCAGAGCGATAGTAGCCTCTACAAATCCGAAGTTTGGACCTACGTGACCGCCGCGCTTGGAAAGGCGGTTCATAAGACCGCTCCTTAATTCAGAAGCAAGTGTATCAAGCTGTGATATGTCAAGTGCTTTGAGGTCTTTAGGTGAATTGATCTTTTCGATAAACATTGTATTACTCCTTTGGTTTATTGCAGCAACAGCAGCCTTCGCCGTCCCAGTCAAGCTTTCCTGTTTCAACGGCACGTTCATAGACTCTTATCTTCCTGTCCATTTTTTCAAGAGCGTCGTCGAACTTTTTCCTCTCGGCAAGGATACGTTCCCTTGCTTCCTTCAGAAGGTCGCACCTTGCCTGTATGGTGTGGTCGCCCTCTCTGAAAAGCCTTACGTATTCGATGAGAAGCTCAATGGGCATTCCTGCGCTTCTGAAACATGTGGCAGTCTCCACCCATTTTATGTCATCATCGTTGTAATCGCGTATACCGCCTGCCGTGCGGTTTACCTCGGGGATAACTCCTACACGCTCGTAATACCTGAGAGTGTCGGGACTTACATTGAATCTGCTGCATACTTCCTTGATAGTCAAGGCACATCATCTCCTGCAATTAATAACAGAATTATACACCTTAGAGTTTACTCCAAGTCAATAGTTTGTAATTATTTTTGGCATTGTGAACAAGGCGGACGCATCGAGTTTGTGCATTTTGCTCTTTGTGGAAACGGCAATTATTTTATTGCAATATACAGCCTTTCGTGCTATAATATGCTTGTCTATTATTATGATGTAAGGAGTGATACCATGAAAAACAGAAAAGGACTGCTGCACCGTGCTGCGGCAGTTATATGCAGCACTGCCATGCTGCTGACGGCAGGGAGTTTCGGGGGCATCAGACAGACCTTTGCTGTAACGGCTTCGGGCAATATATCCGAGGATATAGGTCTTGTGGGCAATCTGTTCTGCGTCGGGGACGGCAAAAACGCAGACCATGCACAGCTTCAGTGGGCGACTACTCTGTCGGCGGAAAGATATACCCTGTACCGTGCAGAATCTCCTGACGGAAATTACGTCCCCGTCTATGATGGCAGCGGCAATTCCTATGAGGATGATGATATTGAAGTCGGGAAAAACTACTATTATCAGCTGAAGGCTGTTTCAAAGGGCAGTGACTTCTATTCGTCCGTAAGGGAGCTTTCGCCCTGCGCACTGCCATCGGGGCTCAATACCTACGACAATCAGAAGGGCAGCAGCCTTGTATATGATACCAACGGATACAAGGTTGGAAATACCTATTACAGCTATTCGCTGAAAAAGCACAATGGCAAGGACGATATTTACCTTGAGGAGACTACATCAAGCGACGGAAAGCATTTCGGCAATGCGAGGAACGCTGCGGACAGCTCTCAGAATTCTGCGCTGGCGAGCTGTAAGATAGAGTCCGTACATATAGACTATATCCCCGAAAAGAACAAGGTAGTGGTGTGGGCACACTGGGAAAAGCCCAGCGGCTACAGCGACGGAAAGGCACTTGTTATCACGGGAACTCCCGGCGGACAGTTCACTGTCCACCATGTATACAATCCACTGGGGATACAGGTCCGCGATATGGCGATATTCTTCGATGACGACGGAACGGGCTACCTTATAGCTGCTGCAAATAAAGAGGGACAGGGCGCAAATGCCACTATGTACATCTTCCGCATGAACGATGACTACAGCGATGTTACAGAGGTGGTAAAGACACTTTTTGAGGATCAGTACCGTGAATTTCCAAATCTTATCAAGAAGGACGGATACTACTTCCTGTTCACATCTCAGGCGGCAGGCTGGTACCCCAGCAGCGGCGCCTACAGCGTTACAAAAGATATAGGCGGCAAGTGGAGCGAGCTCCGCAGCATAGGCAATACCTCCACATTTTCCTCGCAGTCGGGCTGGATAGTGAATATGCAGGACGAGAATTACCTAATGCATGCTTACCGCTGGCTGAGAGCCTCCTCTACAAGCGGCACTACTCTTTGTCCGCTGTATTTCGACAAGGGCTTTGCCTTTTATGACTACTGCCCTTATTTTAAGTACAACACCTCTACAGGAGAACTTTTCCCTGTTCAGCAGGGACAGCTTCTCTCACAGGACAGACCTGCGTCTTCTTCTCTTGCGGCAAAGAGCGGAAGCTCGCCTGCAAAGGCTTTTGACGGCTCATATCAGAGCTCGTTCACTGCAATCGGCGACTACAAGAAATGGCCATTCTACCTTCAGGTAGACCTTGAGAGAGTCTGCGACCTTGCAAATGTCCAGACCTCATGGTATATCTGCAAGGGGTCTGAGGGATACTACACCTATACCGTTGAGGGAAGTCTTGACGGCGTCAACTGGACCAAGCTTCTTGACCACACTGACAAGAACAGCGAGACCGTTACCAAGACCTATGGCTTCAACAGTGATATGCTGTCAGGAAAGGCACGGTATGTAAGACTTAATGTTCAGAATGCAACTCTCCAGAATAACCCCACAAATAACTGGTATACCCCTACAGTATACGAGTTCAAGGTGTTCGGAACTCCTGTGGGCGCGGCAGAAAAACCGAAGCCCTATGTGGATATAGATTTTGAGAGCGGCAGCGGAAATCTCGCTCTCAACGGCGGAGCTTCCATAAAGCAGGAGAGCGGCAGGGGCAGTGTGCTTTATCTCGACGGAAATGACGGCTCATACGGAGAATTCCCCACGGGTATGCTGGATGGTCTGCGGGACTATACGGTCAGCATGGATATAAAGTCGGGATCTGAAGGCAATTTCTTCACCTTTGCCGCAGGTAAAAACGATGAGAAATACGTGTTCTTCCGTGTTGCCGACAAGCTTTTCAGATTTGCCGCTACAACGGATTCGTGGCGTGATGAGACAGAACTGAAATGTGACCTTGACGGTACACAGTGGCATAATTACACTCTTGTTGTCAGCGGAGCGGATACCAAGGTGTATATTGACGGAAAACAGGCTCTGCACACCACCGAGACACATGGTCAGATCGCTGATATGGGTTCGGGCACAAGCTGCCTCCTCGGCAAGTCGTATTACAGCGATGACAGCTATTTCAAGGGAAGTATCGACAACATCAGGATATACAAATGCGCTCTCACAGAGTCGGAGCTGTTCGGCGGAGCTTCGGTAAATGGCGACGTCAACGGTGACGGTGTATTCTCGGTAGCCGACCTTGCGGCAATGCAGCGCTTTATCCTCGGCAACGGCAGCCTTGCCGGATGGAAAAACGGCGACCTCTGTCAGGACGGCAGGATAGACTCCTTTGACATGTGCCTGATGAGGAGACTGATATTGAGCGTGTCCTGAGTGAACGCCATTGATGGCATATAAACGGCAAAAGAGCTGTTTCTCAAAGCGGAAACAGCTCTTTTTATTGTTTGTTCAGTTTATCTCCCTGAGCCACTGACCTATCCTGTCTCTGGCTTCGGGAATGTCGTCGCAGTAGATGCTCATGACCTTGTGAACTTCGGCGCCCTTTGCCATTTTTGCAATATCGTCCGCACTGCTTCCGTAGCCGCTGCTGCCCTGTGTCGCTATAAGATAGAGGTCCTTGCCGCTGAAGTCGCAGCCTTCGAGGAAGGATGCCACAGGCATTGGAACAGTTCCCCACCAGAGCGGATATACAAGTATCACGCTGTCATAGCTGCTTATGTCGATGGGCTCAACAGCAGGTCTGGCATTGCTGCGCAGCTCCTTGCCTGCCACAGATACAGTGTCACCGTAGCTTGAGGGGTATTTTTCACCTGTCACTGTCACAGCCCTTACGTCACAGTCTATGGCATCGTCTATCATTTCTGCAAGGAGCTGATCGCTTCCCATCAGCTCCCCGTCTGCAAGGAGCAGGGAAGCTCCCGAAACAGCGTCGGCATCGTCATCAAAGTCGGTATTGCCAAGTCTTGTGAAGTAGACCACAAGGGGCTTGTTTCCTTTCCAATCCACCTTTTCACCTTGTACAGCCTCTGCGCGGTCTATGCGGACTACCTTGAAATGGCGGTTGAGGTATGGCACAAGGGCAAGTCCGACAGCTAAAGAGGCTGCACAGCCAAGAGCGGTAAGGACTGCCGCGGTCTTCTTTTTCTTCGTACGCATATATCCCTGCATACCGCCGTGGAGCACAGCGAGAGCAAGAATGGCGGTCCCGAGATAAATGTGAAGATCAACATATCCCATGACCCTGAACCAGGGGAACAGGGTACGGGAAACGCCCATACTGCTGACTGCCATCAGCAGTGAAGCTGCTGTAAGGAGGATAGTGGAGATATTCGCAATGATACGCGGAGCAGATTTGTTTCTGAATCTGAATGTGCTGAGCAGCAGCCTGCGTTTGATAATGATATGAGCTGCAAGGCAGATGAAAAATCCTATGCCAAGTATCTCATGTATTATATTCCCTGTAAAAACGTATATCATCTGCACAAGCAGTATGATGTACATAAGTGCGTCAACAATAAGGCTGATTCGTTTGCCGTTTTTTCTGTTTTCCATAAATACCTCCCCGAATTTTCATGGTTTGAAGCCTTCTGTCATCATTATAGCATGGATTTTGCAGAACGGCAATACCTGCTGAAAGCTTGTACTTCCGGAATTGAGCTTCAACAGGCTTCGGAAAAATATCTGCAAAGTATATCTTTTGTGAATAACGTGTAAAAATCTTTACTTTCTGTTGACTTGTATCTGTAAACATGATACAATAAATGTAAGATATCAGGAAAGGCAGTCGGATGATATGGATAAAAAAATGTTGATTGACGAACTAAAGCGCTGTAACGATATACAGCCCGATGAATTTGACGGAACATACAGCTCTGTACGTGAAGCGGTAGAATGCTATGCAAAGCTGAAAAAGACCATGCTTATTGATTACAAGGACCTTGACCTGCTATATTATCTCTCCCTCGGTATCTGGAAAACGGATAAGACAGAACGCAGGACACGTATCCAGAACAGTCATCTTCTCCACTTCGACAAGATAAACCTCGATAGTGCTCTCGAAAAAATATGGAGCAGGGGAGCAAGAATGCTGTTCAACCATGTTATTGACAAGAGAGAAATGGAATTCCTTTCAAATCCTCTTACCTTCAAGAACTCTCTTGTAGCTGAAAAGCCTGAATCTATCCAGTTCTTTTTCAAGCTGTGCATAAATCTCTCGGGACTTGACAGCGACAGCAAGCTTCTTGACACTGCGCAGAAAATGCTGACTGCCCAGGTCAGGGATTCGGGGCTTCCTGTGTTTGCAGTATCGAGGATACTCCACTGTCTGAGACCCAATACTTTTCCCATACTTGGAGAAAGCGCTACCGATTCCGCTGTTTTTTCGGCTATGGGACTTGAGCTGAAGAAAAAGGACGACATTACGCAGTATATATACAACTGCCGCAGGATACAGGAATTCCGCGATTCTCATTTCAGATTCAAGAACATGAGAGTGTTCGATGTGATGTCGTGGAAGCTTGTGAATGCCGGAAGCCCTCCTGCCGAAAATAAGGAGCCCGAGCCAAAGGAAAAGACTCTTGCGGAGTATCAGATGAAAAAGCATGAGGCTTCACTTAATCAGATACTCTACGGACCTCCCGGCACAGGAAAGACCTATAATGTGGTGAAGTATGCCGTTGAGCTTATAGAAGGCAAAAAGACCGCTCCTGATGAGCCTTATTCCGCTGTAAGGGCGAGATATGACAAGTATGCCGCATCAGGTCAGATAAAGTTCACTACCTTCCACCAGTCATTGAGCTATGAGGAATTCGTCGAGGGTATCCGTCCTGTCGTAGTTGACAGATACGGCAACGATACAAATACCGCCCACGCTGATACCACTGTCATTTATCGTCCGTATAACGGCATTTTCAAGGCGCTGTGCGAGAAGGCTTCAAAGAGCCCGAATATGAAGTTCGTGGCGATAATCGATGAGATAAACCGTGGAAATATATCAAGGATATTCGGAGAGCTCATTACCCTTATCGAGGGCTCAAAGCGCGGTACATCAGTAATCCTGCCGTATTCACAGACTGATTTCACGGTCCCGAAAAACCTTTACATACTGGGAACGATGAATACTGCCGACCGTTCTATAGCCATGCTGGATACTGCGCTGAGAAGAAGATTCGACTTCATTGAGATGATGCCTCAGCCCTCACTGCTGGGAGACTGTGACGGTGTGGACCTGTGTCAGCTCCTTACGGCGCTGAATGAGCGCATCGAGTATTACTATGACCGCGAGCATGCCATAGGTCACGCATACTTTATGAACAGCGGAGGCTGTATCAGAAGTCTTAATGAACTGAGAGAGGTGTTTTCGACAAAGATAATCCCGCTTCTTCAGGAGTATTTCTTCGATGACTATGAAAGGATAAAGCTGGTGCTGAATGACGACAATTCATTCATCGAATGCATCTCACCAAAATATATCAAGCGCTTTGATTCGGGACAGAAGCTCTACCGCCTCGGCAACCCCATGAACTGGAACAGGGAACAATTCGTAAACATCTACAGTGATGTTTGATGATGAACGGAGAATAAAAATGTATACCAGACATTTATGCGTATCTGCCAATGATGTCATCGGCTGGGTGACAAATGAAAACAGCGATTCTACAAGAATGCTCGGTGAACTTGCCGATGACTGCGTTACCTGCGGAAAAGAGGCTGTGGCAGTCCATGAAAGAGACGGAAAGAGATTTTTCGTCACAGGGGAGTACTGCGGCTTTGCCTTTCTTACAGACGGTACTCTCATCGAGATACTGCCGCGTACCGAAGGCGGGACCGCAGAGGGACGCAGAAAGCTCTGTGCCGAGCTGTGCAGCAGATGCGGCTATACGTATGATCCGTCAGCTGTTGATGGGGATATGAACTTTATGGAGTATTTTATCTCTGTTTTCGCAGAGGAGACCATAAGGATAATAAAAAGCGGAGTCCTTTCTGCTTATGCCAGCCGTGAGGAGAACCTCACTGCGGTGCAGGGAACTATAATGTTTTCGGAGAACATACGACGCAACCTTGTGCACAGGGAACGTATCTACGTCAGGCATGACGTTTTTACTCCCGACCGCGCTGAAAACCGCATTATAAAAGCGGCAGCCGCAATGCTTGTAAAGCTCACTGCCAACCCGCGGAGCTCTCACCTTCTCAAGGAGACGTTATCATTTCTTGATGAGGTGCGTATGCCATACGATATTGCCGCGGAGTTCGGAAAGTGCATAAATACACGCAATACGAAAAAGTACAGTACGACTCTCAGCATTTGCAGAATGCTTTTTGACAGGAATGAGGGAACTGCATTTTCAGGGGATAGTATTCTTTGCGCACAGTTTTACAGAATGTGCACACAGCCTCAGGTCAGAAAGAAGAGAGTAAAGGTGGTCAGAAGGAAACGTATCTGACCGTAAACGAAAAACTCCTGTGATAAGGGGAGCCCCTCCGGCGGGATCGTGGCAAAAAATTACCGAGCCTGTAATTTCAGGCTCGGTAACCCACTGTTTCCGTTAAGGGAAGCTGCTGCTTCACAGGAGTTTTTTTATACGTTATCGTTCGGTTAATATCAAGCAGCAGATTTTTCTTCGTTTTCTGCTTCGCCGCTCTGGTCAGCACTTTCGTACATCTTATCGGTCTTGCCTACCTGCTCTGTAAGCTCAGCACCGTCCAGTGTTACCTTTGCTTCGCAGCTGTCGATAACGCTGTGTTCTGCACGTCCTGCCACAGCACCGGGAGTTACTGCACCGACTATCTCGCCGTTGACAGTACAGTCAACTATTTTGAATGCAGTCTCCTCACCGTAGTAGTAAAGACCTGTTCCGATAAGGCCGCCGACGTGAGTAGCGCCCGGTACGTTCATTTTAACTGTTACCTTGCAGTTTCTGATGATACCGGGATATTCATGTGTCTCAACGCCCTCTGTCTTAAGAGCTACATCACCGACAGAGTGTGTGCCGCTGTATCCGCAGAGACCTCCGATAGCGTGACCGCCCTTTGCCGAGATTATCTCAACATCAGCTGTACAATCGGTAACAGAGTCCATCATCTCAAGGCAGCCTGCGATTCCGCCGAGACCAACAGGTTCATTTCCATCTGCGATGATCTTTCCCTTTGCTGTGCAGTTCTCCATTGTGCCGCCGAAGCTGCCGCCTATGATGAGTCCGCCGCACTCGGCAACATCGCACTGGATTATCCTGCCTGATGAGAAGTCGTTATCGCCGAGTACCTTTATTGTGGTTCCGTCAACCTTGCAGTCGTGGACATGGTTGGTGGAGCCGCCTGTGATACCGCCTACAGCGTTTACGCCTGCGACTTCGTTTTCACCTGTAAGAGTTACATCGTGAATTTCGCCCATGTTGTAGCCGACAACTGCGCCGACAGCCATTGAGTAAATATCAGTGCAGTGGATGTTGATATTCTTTGCAGTAAGGTCTTTTACCTCACCGAGGTTCATACCGATGATACCTGCGCCGCAAACGGGCTTGTCGGTATTGAATGTGACATTTGAGATAGTGTGTCCCTGACCGTCAAAAACGCCCTGGAACATACAGTCGTGGTTTTCCATGTTGCTGAGGTCCATAGTACCGATGGGAGTCCACTCGATGTCAGTGCAGTCAATGTCGTCAGTGAGGACAACAGTCTTGCCCGCATAGCCCTTCTGTGAGCCGTCTGTAACGCTTTCTGCAAAGGCTTTCAGCTCCTCGGCAGTACCTATCTCGATTCTGCTGCTGTCGGAACTGCTGCTTTCCTCACTGCCCATGTCTGCAAGATTCTCTTCGCAGAAGAGTCCGATAACGTCATCGATCATCTTTTCATCGCAGTTTGTCGGGATACCTGCTGCAAGCCAGTAAGCATAAGCGCCTTCATTATATTTTGTAAGGGCGGCCTCATCGCTTCCGTAGCGGAATTCGATATGATATGTAGTTGCAGGAGTATCAGGCATCATGAAGAAGTATCTGAATTCGCCTGCGTCCTTGTCAGCGGTCTCGTAGAGGTAGCCGTTCATCATGCCGCCGAGGGAAAGGTCCTTGACATATTTGTACTCGTGCTCGAATACCTTCTTGCCGCTTTCATCAAGACCTGAGATCTTGCTGCCGCTGAATGTGAGCTGATTCACACCGTTGATGAAGTAGCAGTCAAACTGAGCGTCCTCGGCATCTGCATATTTCTTTGCAGCTTCATCGCCGTAAATGTTTCCTGTGCAGGCTTTTTTGAGCATTTCCGCGCAGCTTTCAGCCTTGTCTTTTCCGACGATCGCTTCGCACTTGTCAAGCCATATCTGATCGTACTTTGAGTCGCAGATGACTGTGAAGAGCTCGTCGTATGTACCCTTGACGTCCTCAAGAAGCTGATCGGCAGGGGAGAGCTTCTCAGCAGATGAAGCAGGCTCCGACACTGATGGTTCGGACTTGCTGCTTTCAGATCCGCAGCCGCATAACGAGAATGCGATCGTAAATGCAGCCGATAAAGCAAGTATTTTTTTCATTGAATTTCCTCCTTATTGTTAGCTTATTCTAACTATGATGCAAAATAATAGGCAAGAAGCTCTTAAACGCTTCCTGCTCGCAATGCACCGTTGCATATCATAACATAATCATTTAAATGTGTCAATAGAACATTTTGAAATTTGTTATCATACACAAACATATTGACCATTGTTTTGAGATTTTGGCTTTTATAATTCCGCATCAGGAATGTTTCAGCAGGAGATAAATAAACATTAATACCAAGTTCGATTCTATTTTTTACCAATTTCAATAAAATTTTATTGGAATTATTGAAAACTATTTAAGAGTTATTTAAGGACTATTTAATAATTTCATGGTATAATAATAATTGAACAGTTCAGCAGAGAGATCGGGGTCAGAGGAATCTTGCTGCTGTTCAAAATAAATATAGGGGTGTTTTTCCGATACACAGGTAATTGACAAACAATTGTCAAAGTCGGAGGCGTCCCGCAAATAATGATATAGGAAAGGAACCAGAAAAAAATGAAAACACTGACACAAACCAACACATGCAATATCGTAAGAAAGTTCCCTGAGTGGGCAAAGGTTGATCGCGTTATCAATGGGGTCAAGATCTACAACATGAATATTTTTGACAATATCATGACTTTTAATCAGGATAATCTTGATGGTGACGCTATCGATTACTTCGGAACAAAGATCACATACGGCGAGCTGCCTGCTCTCCGTGAGGCTTACGCAAAGGGCCTTAAGCTTGCAGGCGTTAAGGAGGGCGACGTTGTTACACTTTGCCTGCCTGTCAGCATCGAGAACCTTATGCTGCTTTTCGCATGCAACCTTATCAAAGCAGTAAGCAACAACGTAAACTTCCTGTTCCTCAAGGACGATTTTCCGCTCTACACCGAGGACAAGGGCTCAGAGGTGATAATCACTCTTGACGCTTTTCTGCCCTACTTCACAGAGCACCTTTCAGGCGGAAGCATCAAAAAGGTAATTCTTATGAGCCTTGACGATTTCCTTCCTGCTGAAAAGAAGGGCATGTTCATGGACACATCCGAGATGCCCGAGAAAATGCAGGAGGTATTTGACATTCAGCAGATCACTGAGTGCCTGATGAACCTTGATAAGATCAAGGGAGTTGAGTTCATCCGCCTTGAGGATCTCAGAGCAGCAGGTGAGCAGAGCGACATTGAGCTTGACCTCGGTCCGACAGACCTTGACCGCGATATAAGCTACTTCTATACCAGCGGTACTACAAGCAAGCCTAAGTGTGTTGTTTACAAGGAATATTCACTTAATGCATATGTTGAGATGCATGCAGGTCTTGATACTCAGAACTATGTGGGAGAGCGCAATTTCCAGTGCATCCCCCTGACACATATGACAGGTGAAAGAGTATGCGCTATCATGCCTCTTGCAAGAGGCGGCACACTCGTACCGAGACCTATCTATAACAAGTATACATTTGCAAGAGACCTTTCGGAAACAGGCTGCAACTGCGTAATGGCAACTGCAAGCTTCTACCTTACAAGCGTAAGACAGGGCGTTCTGTCGCCTACAGCTCTTGAAATGCTCAGACGTCCTGCGTCGGGCGGAGAAGCTGTAAATGTTAACTCTGTACGCAAGATCGACAAGTGGCTGCGTGATAACGGCTGCACAGTAAGATATTCACTGGGCGGCGGTGCCAGCGAAGAGGGCGGTGCTACTCTCGTTACATACTTCATGAACGAGGAGACCAAGACCAACGAAACAGGTAAGCCCCTTGAGCCGTATGTACATGTAAAGCTTGTTGACGACGACGGAAATATCGTTGACGAGGACGAGGTGCTCGCAAATCTTCACGCTTCAAGCCCTGCCTCCGCAGACCGTTACCTCAACAATCCCGAGGCTACTGCAGAGCGCTGGTACTATGACGAGAACGGCATGAAGTGGGGCGTAACAGGCGATATAGCCGTAAGACACGCTGACGGCTCATACACTATCATGGGCAGAGCCTCCGACTCATACGTTGACAAGCATGGCAAGCGCGTTTATCTCTTTATGATAGAGAGCACTCTCGATGAAAACGATCCTATCAATGAGTGGGAGATAAGTGCTTTCAAGAACGAGCGCGGCGGCTACGACGTTGTTGGTCAGATCATTCTCGATCCTGATGAGGCTGAGCCGAGTGCTGAGCTTGTTGAGTATATCTGCAGCAAATATCATCTCGACGCTGTCAAGTTCTACAAGGAATTTGAGATAGGCGAGATCACCGCAAAGAGAGACTATATCCTCCTTGCACATGACTACAGAGGATATGTTGCACCTTGCGGAAACGGACGTCTTTTACTTATAGATTATTCCGAAAACGGAAGCACAGTCATCATAAGAACAGGTAAGAATTTTGTAATACCGATCACAGAAAAATACGGTGAGGAGGAAGAATAATGAAAGCTAAAAAAATGATCGCTGCTCTTGTTTCAGCAGTAACGCTCGGCAATGCTGCAGGCATATCAGCCTTTGCAGCAAACAGTGAAAACAACACAGCCGACAAGACCTATAACTACGTTGCGCTCGGCGACAGTATTGCCGCAGGCTTCGGCCTTTCCGACGGAGACATTACAACTGACCCTGCACTCGTTATCACTGAAGAGCTCCTTGCAAACCCTGTAAAGGGCGCATATCCTGCAATATTCACAGAATATCTCGAAAAGCTCGGTGAGGAAAGAGGCTACAGCGTAAAGGGTACTAACCTTGCTTCAACTGCTTACCGTGCAGAGGATATTGAAAAAACTATAAAGATCCCCGGAAACAAGGGTGAGTTTGCTTCTCAGATACTCGATACATATGTTGGAGAGGGCGCAAGCGATGTTCTTATCCCTTACCACGATTACTATACAAAGTACCTTTCAGAGGCTGATCTTGTAAGCATACAGCTCGGCGGAAATGATATCATTATGAGCATCGTTCCGCAGATGGTATACGGCGAGAACCCTGTTCTCAGAGCTGCGGGAACTTCACTTATGCTCACACTTTTCGGCACTGATACCGAGACAGCAATTGGCGGCGGACTTATGATAATCGACGAGAACAAGGACAATATCACCTCGGAAGATTTCATTGAGGCAGCTGCATTCATGTACAATGTAAGCGAGAACGCAGACGCTCTCGTTGATGAGTCTGCAAGCCACGTAAAGGGTGTTGTAGAGGCTGTAAAGGAGCTCAACGGCGACGCTGATATCGCACTTGTAGGCATGTTCAATCCTTACCGCTCTGCCGAGGGCTCAGAGGAAATGGAAGAGGATGTTTTCGATATTCTCGGCAGTATCTATGCCGCTGCTGCAAATGCTGCCGCTGAAAGCGAGGACGGTCTCACTCCTTCAGGAAAGCAGACTGCTGACTACGTGGACGGACTTAATGACAAGGTCGAAAAGATCAACGAGATCAATGCAATAATGGAAAAGTACAACGACGATGAAGAGCTTCAGGAGATCCTCGATATGGTCAGCGAATACGATGACATGAGCGAGGTGCAGGAGCTTGCAGAGCTTATCAGCGCTTCAGAGAATGATCCTTCAAAGGAGGAGCTGATGGCAGTTCTTCTCAAGTATGATGATATTTCTGAGCTTCAGTCAGTTATTGACATTGTCAGAAAGTATGATGACGTTTCTGAGCTCAGTAATCTTATGGCAGTTATGTCAAAGTATCGTACAGCAAATCAGGCTTCCACAGAGGACGCTATCGCTGCTGAGGTAGCTGCTCCTATGGCTATGCAGATGGCAGGCAAGAATGTTGACCCACAGATGCGCCGTCTCAATGAAAAGCTCATGGAGGTAGCAGAGGAAACAGGTGCTACATATGTTGACGTTTACGACATCTCACCTGAGGACGACTTCGACCCTCATCCGAATGCAAACGGTCACAGAGAGATCGCAGAGATACTCAGCAATACACTTTCCGATCTTATAAAGGATAGAATGGTGGTTGAGGAAGCTCACGAAGAGCTCCCCGGTGAAGAGATCTCAGACAATGACCACAGAGCAGTAGGCGACGTTAACGGCGACGGCTTCATAACAGCTGATGACGCTTCTTATGTTCTTGCATACATTTTCGGAGCAAGACCGCTTTCTGCGGAAGAGGTGAAGTACGCTGATATTGACGGCAACAACGTGGTTAATATCGTGGATGCGCTCATGCTCATCTACTATACAGGTCAGTTCAATATAAGATAAAAAGCCTTACAGTTTTTATATGTAATACAAGCTCCCGGAAGAGAAAGTTTCCGGGAGCTGTTTTTGTATCGTATATTTTACATTTTATCTATTGTTTTATGTAATTTTTTAAGATATAATAACAGTGAATATTATCGTATCATTAATATGGGATAACTGCTGATTTTTAAAGACGGCAACTATTATTTCGGCAATATAGCTAAAGCATAGAGCTTCTGTTTGTAGATGCTGCTGAGGAAAGGAATACTGCTATGGTAAGATCAAGAGGCAGACTTGCACTGTTTGCAGGACAGGCTGATGAAGCATATCAGAGCCGTTTTATAAGCGGCTTCAATAAAAAGGCACTTGCTGCCGATTATGATGTCTGCATATTCTCAATGTACCGCAAGTATCAGGACACCCCAGAAAACGAAAAGGGCGAATCGGAAATATTCAACCTGATGAACCCTGATAAATTCAGCGGTGCTGTTATACTTAAGGACAGTATCCAGACTGAGAATGCAGCCCATGAACTTGAGAAAAGACTGAAGGAGAGCTTTCACAGACCTATCGTTGTCATAGAGAAGGAGAGCGATCTTTTCCCGAGTATCTATATAGACGGGTATTCCGCAGTATTTGACCTGATAACCCATCTGATAGAGGTCCACGGATACCGCGATATAGCCTTTGTTACGGGAAAAAAGAATCATAAGCACTCCAAGGAGCGCCTTCAGGCTTACCGCGATGCAATGGAAAGGGCAGGTCTTACTGTTTCTGAAAATCGCATAAGCTATGGTGATTACTGGTATCAGAGCGGTGAGGTCTATGCGGAGCAGCTTCTCTCCCAGGGAGACAAGCTGCCTGATGCCGTTGCCTGCGCCAATGACCAGATGGCTATAGGACTTTGCAAGGCACTGACGGCAAGAGGCATAAGGATACCCGAGGATATAGCTGTTGTGGGCTATGATTCCACCTATGAGGGACAGACAAGCCCCTGTACTGTTACATCGGCACTTATACCTGCAAAGGACTTCGGAGAATACGCCTTTGATTTCCTTATTAAGAAGATAAACGGAGAGGTCCCTGAGGCTTTTTCACTTGAGCCTGAGCTGATTTTCGGTGAGAGCTGCGGATGTCATAACGAGAATATGCCCCTGTATCAGATAAAGCGAAAGAAATGGGGAACAGAGATCTCCGAGGAGGGCTTTAACTCGGTATTCAATACAATGGAGTCAAACCTTATAAATCAGGTGTCTCTCACTGAGTATCTCAACTCGGTATATTCCTATATCTATCAGCTTGGAGACATCAGGGAATTCCACTTGTGCCTCGACGGCAGGACCGAAGCATCGGGAGCTTATTTCGGCACGTCATGCGGAGGATACCATGAGGAAATGATCCATGCCATAAGGTACTACAGCGATCACAAAAACAATATGACGGGACTGGAGAGCAGGTTCAGGACCGCCGAAATGCTGCCCGACCTTGATATTGAGCGTGAGGAGCCTGCGGCTTATATATTCACTCCTGTTTTCTTCGGGGAAAACTGCTACGGCTATGCGGCTGTGAGATATGAGGATCAGCTTGATTCCTACGACGAGGTCT
Source organism: Ruminococcus flavefaciens (assembly GCA_004554385.1). Classification (GTDB taxonomy): domain Bacteria; phylum Bacillota; class Clostridia; order Oscillospirales; family Ruminococcaceae; genus Ruminococcus; species Ruminococcus flavefaciens_T. The sequence continues at coordinate 7,030 of SFMO01000167.1, read as the reverse complement.
ACAGGCACTGGATGGACTCCGTAAACAGGGGCTTTGAGGTGCTGAAGCGTAATATCGCCCTTAAGGACGCTCAGAAAAGACTGGAGCGCATACGCAACAGCAAGTTTGCCATATATTCATATGCCTATGACAGCCTTGACGAGAAGGAAAAAGAGGACTACAGCCTTGTGACAAGGATACTCGACGAAAACCTCTTTGATTACCATTTTCAGCCCATTATCAATGCCAAAAACGGGGACATATACGCCTATGAGGCGCTTATGCGTGCAAGGACGGAGACAAAGGTATCTCCGCTTTCGATAATAAAATATGCGACCATGCAGGAGAGACTGTTTGATGTGGAGCGCTCAACATTCCTGAATGTTCTGAGTATAGTCAGCGAAAACAAGGAGTCATTCGGTGATGCAAAGGTGTTCATAAACAGTATCCCCGGAGTCATGGTAGGTGACGGGGATCTGTCCGACATAAGTGCTCATCTTGAAAAAATATCGGAAAAGGTGGTCATCGAGCTTACGGAAGAGGCGGAACTGAACGACACAGACCTTATGAAGCTGAAGCAGTTCTATCAGAGGTTCAATATCGACATAGCAGTTGACGATTACGGAACAGGCTATTCAAATGTGAGCAATCTGCTGAGATATATGCCGAATTATGTGAAGATAGACCATTCACTTATAAGTGATATAAACGATCAGCCGAGAAAACAGCACTTTGTCCGTGAGATCATTGATTTCTGCCATGAGAACAACATAATGGCTCTTGCAGAGGGTGTTGAGACCTCCGATGAGCTTCACGTTGCCATAAATCTCGGTGCAGACCTTATACAGGGCTTCTATACGGCTGTGCCGTCGGCGGAGATCATAAGCCGCATCGATGAAAAGCGAAGAAGCGAGATAAAGCAGTATTATCAGGAGCGCATCGACGGCGAAATGAAAAAGGTCTACTATGCAGGCAAGACCAACCGTATACTCCTTGCACAGCTTGTCAGGGACGGGTACAGCGACATCGTGGTGGGAAGCGACGGAATGGTGTATAAGGATATATCCGTCATAGGTATCCCCCACATGAAAACAAATATACACCTTCGCATAGAATCGGGCTACAGCGGACGTATAACCCTTGAGGACGTATACTTCTCGAATATCAAAAAGCGTCCGTGTATCGAGTTGGGAGAAGGCTCGGATACGTCTGTGGTCCTCCGCGGTACGAATATCTTGTTCGGCTCGGGAATACAGGTCCCCGAATCATCAAGACTTACCCTTGAGGGAAACGGAGACCTTGAAATAGAACTGAATGCCGCAGAATTCTATGGTATCGGAAACGACCACTACAGCCGTCACGGCGAGCTTGTTTTCGATCAGGACGGTGCAGTCAATATCAGCTGTCACGGTCAGAAAGGTGTGGCGGTAGGCTCGGGGCTCGGCGGCATTATACGGATAAACCGCGGCGAATACAATATCAAGTCGAACAATGATGCATGTGTGGGCATAGGTGCTCTTACGGGCAGCGTGGAGCTTTCCATAAATACCAGCCATATCGAAGCGGATTATATCGTAACGTCCGGAGTGCTTATCGGCTCGCTTGAAAGCGATGCGGTCATAGAAATAAAACAGAGCTCAGTGTTCTTCTACGGATTCGGAACGATGATCTCCGTAATAGGCTCTATAAACGGCAAAAATACCAAGATAAATACCAGACGCATCGGAGCAGTATTCAATGTTACAGCTGATGAATCGACGCTTCTGGGCTCACTGAAGGGCGGCTCGGATGTGAATATCACAGATTCCGCACTGAAGTTTGAGAGTACGGGCAAAAAGGCTCTGCTTTTCGGCGGATATGACACCAATACCGATATTATGCTCCGTAATTCTGACACACAGGCTGTTGTTCATTCAGCCATAGGAAAGGATACTCTTGCCGCTGGTGACAGAGTTCGCATTGTAAATGGCAGAAGAAGGATAATTATCAACGATGCAGAGACAGAAAGACCTATCATTTATGATTATACATGATAAGGTCAGTGGAGGTACTAAGAAACATGATAAATTCTCTCAGAACGATCGCATTTTTTGGATGCTCGTTAACGAGCAGATATAGACAGGGGCTTTGTCAGCGCTTCAACAGGGCGGCAAAGAAAAGGGGAATGAATATAGTCTATTTCAATTCTCTCGGGAGGATAGGCGAAAAAAATACAGAATTCGGCGAATGTGAGCTTGATATAATCGACTACATCGACCTTGACGAATTTGACGGCATAATCTATGACGGCGAGGGCTATAATGTTGAGGCTATGGCAGAAAAGGTGGAGAATAAGCTCAGGACAGCAAAGTGTCCCGTTGTATCTATCAGTACTCATGTTGACGGCTTTTACAATATTGATTTTGAGGACGCAATGGGCATGAGAAAGCTTGTTGAACACTTCACCGATGTGCATAAGCACACAAGGATAGGCTTTATGTCGGGATTCCTGACTCACCCCGATGCACAGCTGAGACTACAGGTTTTTCGGACTGTTATGAAAGAAAAGGGACTTCCCGAGGACGGAGCAGGAGTTTTTGAGGGCGATTTCTGGTTTCACAAGGGCGAGGAGGCGGCGGACTTTTTCCTCTCACGTCCCGAGCGTCCACAGTCCATAGTCTGTGCCAATGATTATATGGCGATCGCACTTATATCTGCATTCAAGCTGAGAGGGATAAAGGTCCCGGATGATATAGCTGTGTCGGGCTTTGACGGCTCCACAGAGGGCAAGCAGTTCATACCGCATATAACAACAGCTACACGTGAAAGAGAGGATATTGCCGAAAAGGCAATGTCTATCCTTGACTCCCCGGAGAGCATATGCGGCGGCAATACCGATTTTTTCGTATCGCCGAGAACTATTTACGAGCAGTCATGCGGCTGTAAGGTGGTAGATTATGAGACTGAGGCAAATAATCTTGAGGACATTTACAATGATGTGAGGATATTCGGCTACTGCCTTAATGACGCAGAAGCTGCCATGCTGAAGCTCAACAAAGTGGAGAGACTTGACCAGCTTGAGGACGCATTTATGAAGTGTGCAACTAATTTCGGCGACTATTCAGCGTTTTTTCTGTTTTTGCAGACAGATGAGGCAGGAAGACATTCCTGTTCCAGTGATTTTGAAAAGGCTTCCGATCACTTCAGCCCCGTAATATGGATAGACAAAAAGAGTGAATATGTAAAGCCTGACAGAGCCGAAAGATCAAGGTTTTATATACCTCGTTCCTCCGATCCAGAAACCCCTCATTTCTATTATGTGATGAGCTCATACTGTGCCGAGAGAATGTTCGGATATGCGCTCATAGAGATGAAAGAGGATGATATATTCAGTGACTTCTATAATATTTTCCTGCTGAACCTTTCTGTTACTCTTGAACGTCTATGGAAGAACGACAATATCAACAGGCTTTATGAAAAGCAGAAGGCTCTGTACGAAAAACAGATAGAGCTGAGCATACATGATGAGCTTACGGGAATATTCAACCGAAGGGGCTTCAATGAGTTCTCTTCCAATGCGATAAAAAGCCTTAAGGGCAAAAGCATTGTCTGCACCATGGTCATCGACATGGACGGACTTAAGCATATCAACGATGTGTACGGTCACAATGAAGGAGACTGGGCTATAAAAAACACTGCCAATATTATTGCGGAGTGCTGCTGCTCAGGTGAGATAGCAGGCCGTGCAGGCGGCGATGAATTCTACATTTATGCCTCCGACTATACACAGGAGAAGCTGGACAGCTTCAACAGAAGTCTGGTACAGCTGTGTGATGAGTACAATGCAAAGCATGACAAGCCCTACAGGATAGAATTGAGCTATGGTTCGTACCTTTGCGAGACCGATAAAAACGGAAGCATTGAGGATTTTCTCAAGATCAGCGATGAGAGAATGTACGAGCAGAAGATGTCCAAGCCGGGCAGAAAGACCAGACAGCAATAGTTATTAAGAAACAGCGAAGCTTCCCGATAACAGGAGACTTCGCTGTTTTTGCAATTTACTGTAAATTATGAGTGTTTATTGCAGGTATCGGCGATGGAAATGAGTTGTTAATAAGCGATAAAATCAGCCACAAATGATAACTCAGTTTACTTATTCACACAAAATATGTTTTTTCGGAGATTTCACAGTTTGGAGCAATGAAGGGATTATACACCATTACCAAAAAATACGGCAAAAATTCAGTTGTCTAATTTATACAAAATCTGTTGAGTTACAGTGTGCGATATGATATAATGAATGCAGAGCATTTGTTTATTGCCCTTGCAGATACGCAGATCGGCAAATCATATCATTAAATACAGAGAGGGGTATTTTATGAAATTTATAAAAAGATTGGGGGGCTTTGCGGCAGCTGTGCTTACGGCGGCATCAATGCACTGCGGTGTGCCATTTGCTATGGCGGAGCAGAGCTCTCAGGGACTCGTTATCAGCGAGGTCTGTACTCAGAACAAGGAAAGCTATACGGACAGTCTCGGCAGAGCCACGGACTGGATCGAGCTTTTCAACGGCGGAGACAGTGACATCGACCTGTCAGGCTTCGGACTTTCAGACAGTGCCGATACGCCTATGAGGTTCGTATTTCCGTCAGGGACTGTTATCGGAAAAGGTGAATACCTGCTCATCATCGCAGATAAGAGCGCCGATAGTACTAAGGAGCTGAATACAGGCTTCGGGCTCAGCAAATCGGGAGAGACCCTTGTACTTTCGTCCCCGGACGGCACCGAACTGCAAAGCCTTGCAGTTCCTGCGCTTTCAGAGGATATGACATATGGACGTTCTTCCGACGACGGCTATTCACTTATGTCTCCCACGCCTGCTTCATTAAACTGTTCAGCACCTGCGGCACCTGTTTTTTCCCTTGAATCAGGCTTCTACAGTGTGAACGATGTTAAGGAGCTGACAATGACCTCATCGGATACAGTTTATTATACCCTTGACGGTTCAGACCCTGTTACCTCTGAAACCGCAAAGGTTTACAGCGGTGCCGTGCCTATGTACGACAGAAGCATAGATGAGAACGTCTACAGCAAATATCAGCATCAGGACAACAGTCCGTATTCTGTAACACTGAAACAGAGATATGACGCCAATCCCGAGAAATTCGACAAGGCAACTGTTGTCAGGGCTGTCTCAAAGTCCGCGGAAGGTACTTTCAGCCCTGTTGTGACAAAGACCTATTTTATAATGAGCGATGAAAAGCTCAGATATTACTCCGATATACCTGTGGTATCCCTTGTGACCGACCCCGATAACCTTTTTGACAAGGATAAGGGTATATACGTTGCAGGTCAGCAGTACCTCGACTGGAAGAGCAGCCCTGACTACGATCCGAGAAAAAGTGAATGGGATACCGATAATGTTGCCAATTTCTTCTCAAAGGGCAAGGAGTGGGAGAGAGAGGCTGATCTGATCTATTTCAGAAACGGAGAGCTTGGTTTTTCACAGAAAATGGGAATACGTATAAAGGGCGCTTCCACAAGGAACAGCCAGACCAAGAGCTTCAATATCTATGCAAGGAGCGAATACGGCGATTCTAAGCTGGATTATAAACTCATAGATGACAATCGTTCAGCTGTTGACGGAAAGACCATAAATCGTTATGATTCATTCAGCCTGAGAGCAGTCGGCTGGGTGGACAGAATGAGAGAGCGTGTGGTGCACTCATCTCTCCGTGATATTCCCGACCTTGCAACCTATGACAGTGACAGGTGTATGCTCTTTATTGACGGCGAGCTGTGGGGAATGTATGAGATCATTGAGAAGTCCTCTGATTACTATATACAGTCGAATTACGGTGTTCCCGCGGAAAACGTTGCCATGATAAAGAACGGAGAGGTGGAAGAGGGCACTGCCGATGACCTGACAGAGCTGAAGCTTTTGGGAGAATACTGCCGGAAGCATGACATGTCCTCTCCTGAGAACTATAACTATGTGGCTTCAAAGATAGACATAGATAGCCTTATAGACTGCTACTGCGCAGGACTCTATCTTGTTACATGGGACTGGCCTAACCACAACTATCTCATGTGGAAAAACAGCGGCGAAGCCATTGACGGCAATCCCTACAGCGACGGAAAGTGGAGAATGGGCTCCTTTGATTTTGACTACTCCGTAGGTCTGACATATCAGAATTTCGGCGGAGTCGAGGGCTATCAGTACGACAGCTTCCGCAAAATGGACAATGCTAAAAAAGATATGCCGACCTCAATATTTACAGGACTCCTTCAGTATCCAGACTTCAGACAGAGATTTGCGGACAGATTCTGTTCGTATGCCTATTCTGTGTTTGAGCCCGGTAAGATGACTGCGGAGCTTGATGACGAGGAAAACAGGTTCATGGACTACATGACACTGACTGCATGGCGCTGGAACAGCGGAAGACCGAATTCGGACTATAACACGTTCCTGTCACAGCAGAAAAGCTATTATCACAGCGAAATGGAGAAAATGCGCACCTTCTTCAAAAGACGTGCAGAGTATGCTGTGGAGGATATGCAGGATTATCTCGGCATATCAAAGGACGGTGCTACCATTACTGTTACAGCACAGGGTAAGGGAAGGCTTTCAGTGGATTCCGTGGAAAGTGATTTTTCGGGAAATGTCTGGACAGGCTCTTTTGAAAAGGGCAAAAAGGTAACTCTCACAGCAATACCTGCCGGGGGATATGTCTTCGCAGGATGGTCGGGAGCAGTCAGCTCTGACTCTGAGACGATAACCGTTTCCGCTGACAAGGCGGTGACTCTTGTATGCAGCTTCAGAAAGGCAGAGTATATCCGCGGCGATGTGAATATGGACGGAGCTGTTAATGTGGCTGATCTTCTCCTTATGAGCAGGTACATCAGCGGTACTGAGAGCTTCAGCAGAGCTCAGTTCGGACTTGCCGATATGAATGAGGATGAAAACTCTGATATATTCGATCTTGTTTGTCTTCGCAGGGAGCTTATCAGATGAGCTGATATATATATATAACAAGTACGGCAGGTTTATCCTGCCGTATTTTTTGTCTGA
>SFMO01000166.1 GCA_004554385.1 Ruminococcus flavefaciens | reverse complement strand
TTTGCGCAGAAATGGTGGGACTACTCACATGAAAGATTCAACCTTAAAGGCTACATTTGTCTTAAGTTCTCCCTCCTATGGGGCGTTGCCTGCCTTGTGACCGTAAGACTTATACATCCTCTGACCGTCAGATACGTTGATATGCTCCCTCAAACGCTGGGAGTGATCTTATTGATCGTTATACTGACAGGCTTTCTCGGGGATACGATTATTACTGTATGCGGCATAATCCATATTAAACACCGACTTGTAGTGCTTGAAGGAATATCGGCTGAAATGCGGAAAATCTCCGATAAAACAGGTGAAAAGCTTTTTGAGCATGTCGAACATGTTATGGACAGAAAAAATGAACTCGATGAACGTACAGCTGAATACAGGCAGAAAGCCGGCGAACTCCGCGAAAAGTATTATAAACTGCTTGAAAAGAGAAACTTTACATTAAAACGACTCTCAAAAGCATTCCCACAACTTGAACTTCACGACATAAAAAAGCTCTTCAACTCTAAGTCAAAAGATAAATAATCCTATCAATTCAAAGGGACCTCTTATGAGGTCCCTTGTTATTTTTCATAAAAATTCATAATTCTGAACTGAAAAAAAGTATTTGACAAAGTGCTAAATGTGTGATATACTATATACAGAACGTTACACTTTAAAGCTAAAAAGCTTAAAAGTGCTACAGTTTAATTTGTAAAAGAGGGATAATAATGAAAGAGATATCTAAGCTTATGAATTACAGATCAGATGTTAGGGTTGTTGATGCAACTCTCCGCGATGGCGGTCTCGTAAACGATTTCAGATTCTCTGATGAATTCGTCAGAGATCTTTACCTGTCAAATATCAAGGCAGGCGTTGACTATATGGAGTTTGGCTACAGAGCAGACAAGGAAATGTTCAAGACAGAGGATTTCGGTCCATGCAAGTTCTGTGATGATGAATATATCCGCTCTATAGTCGGTGAAAATCATACAGATCTTAAGATCGCAATTATGGCTGATGTCGGAAGATGCAACTACAAGCAGGATATTGTTGAGCGCGAAAGCAGCCCTGTTGATCTTATCCGTGTTGCAACTTATATCCACCAGATCCCTACTGCTGTAGATATGATCGAGGATGCCAAGAAGAAAGGCTACGAAGTAAGCTGTAATATTATGGCTATTTCAAATGCCCAGGAAGGTGATCTTAAAGTCGCTCTTGATATTCTTGGACAGTCCCCTGTTGATGTTTTTTATATCGTAGACAGCTTCGGAGCACTCTATCCCGAACAGCTTGCACGGATCGCTGATATATACCTTGAAGCCGCTGACAAATACGGCAAGAAGGTCGGCATTCATGCTCACAACAATCAGCAGCTCGCTTTCGCAAATACTATTGAAGCTGTCGGCGATGGTGTAGACTGGCTCGATGCAACATACTCATCAATGGGAAGAGGTGCAGGAAACTGCGCAATGGAGCTTCTTCTCGGCTTCCTTAAAAATCCCAAGTATAATGTATACCCTGTTTTCCAGTTCATTGAAAAGCACATGGATAAGGTTAGGGCAGATGGTGCAGTATGGGGCTATGACCTACAGTACCTTCTCACAGGTCTGTTCAATCAGCACCCGAGAACAGCTATTCAGTTCACCAAGGAAAAGAGAAAGGATTTCGCAGAATTCTACAAAGAGATCATCGCTCAGGAATAATATCAAAGCCCGAAAGCAATGCTTTCGGGCTTTTTTTATCAGAATGTAAGCTGATTGCTGTCTCCAAGCTCCTTTGCCGGCTTTCCTGCGGCAGGAACGCTCTTTGATCGATATTTTTCAAGCTCAGGCAGCTCTTCCGGAGTAATAAGTGAAGCCGCTGAGAGCTGAGCCTTCTTTCTCAGGTTTATGACCTGAACTCCCTGTGAATCTCGTGTGGATTTCGGAAGTATCATGCCTGTATTGAATACAAGTGCATGACCGCTTGATGTTCTGAGGAGAACATCGCTGTCCTCAGCAATGAAAATCGCCGCAACCAAAGGCGATTTTTCCGAATAAGCCTTTGCAAGCTTCTTTCGGTTGGTCTTGGTTTCATAGGACTTCATAGGTACCTTTGCCGCCTTGCCGTTTTCAAAGAAGAAAATCACATATCCGCTGTAATCTGTGGTAGGAACAAGCATTTTAAGACTTTCGCCCTCATCGAAGCTCAGCTTTGCAGGAATATAGTCACCCATCACGCTTGCCTTTGTATCATCAAAAGCACTCGCTCTTGACTTGTAAGCCTGTGCCTTATCCGAGAAGAATACAAGCTCCGTCTTATTTGTAGCTTCAAAGCTCTGACTTATGAAGTCGCCTTCCTTGAGCTTCTGATCGCTGCTCATTCGCAGTGACTGAGGTGTAATCTTCTTGAAGTATCCGCTGTCGGAAACAAAGATATTTACAGGATAGTCAGGAGTATCATCGATCTCCTCTGCCTCCTCCACATCAGACTGATAGTAGAACATGGTCTTTCGAGGCTTGGAGTAGTTCTTGATAACATCTCTTAGCTCATTTATGATTATCTTGCGTATCTTCTTCTTATCGCGGAGAATTTCTTCCATCTCCTCGATATCCTTCTTCAGCTGATCGACCTCCTCGATACGGCGCAGAATGTACTGCTTATTGATATTGCGGAGCTTGATCTCTGCAACATATTCAGCCTGTATCTCATCGATTCCGAAACCTACCATAAGGTTAGGCACTACATCGGCTTCATTTTCTGTCTCACGGATTATCTTTATAGCCTTGTCGATATCAAGAAGTATCTTTGAAAGTGCTTCGAGAAGATGAAGCTTTTCCTTCTTCTTCTGAAGATCAAAATATGTTCTGCGCTGTACGCATTCCTCACGGAAGGCTGTCCATTCAATGAGTATCTCACGAACTCCCATGACCTTTGGAGTTCCTGCGATAAGGATATTGAAGTTGCATGGATAGCTGTCCTGTAATGGAGTAAGTCTGTACAGCTTCTGCATGAGCTTATCAGGATCAGTTCCGCGCTTCAGATCAATGGCGATCTTAAGACCATCAATATCGGTCTCGTCACGGATATAGGATATTTCTCTTATCTTTCCCTGCTTGACAAGATCGATTATCTTTTCGATAATTGCCTCGACTGTAGTAGTATAAGGTATCTCGGTTACTTCAATACAGTTAGCGCTCTTGTCGTAGCTGTACTTTGAGCGTACCTTTATACTTCCCCTGCCCGTCTCATAGACCTTGCTGAGCTCTGCCTCATCATAGAGCATAAGACCTCCGCCAGGGAAATCAGGACCTTTCAAAGTGCTGATTATATCGTGGTTCGG
>SFMO01000165.1 GCA_004554385.1 Ruminococcus flavefaciens | reverse complement strand
TGTAAATATTATATCAGTTGGTTCGGAGTGCGGTCAATGATCGGTAAAGTGCGGTTCTGCTCCGGCAAGGTGCGGTCGAAAGTCCGGCAGCGTGCGGTTCTAAGTCCGTGTCAGTGCGGTTCTGGCGCCGGCATACACAATTGACAACAGTTTTATGTGAAGCGGTCATCAGATATTTTCCGTCTATAAGAGCGAGCTCAGGAAATATCCTGTGCCTGATCGAGACCTTGGTTTTGAGGTCATGGCGTGTCAGTACAGAGACGCCTGTTACCTCGGAGCCTGTGCCGCAGGTTGTTGGGACAGCTGCCACAGGGATCGTATCGGCAGGTGATGCTGAATACATAAGCTCCCATGAGCAGTCCTTGTTTTTTATCATAAGTGCAGCTGCTTTTGCCGCATCCAGAGCAGAGCCGCCGCCGATACCGATAACGAAGTCCGCACCGCAGCTTACACCGGTATCTCTTGCAGCCATTACTGTTTCTACGGATGGATTTTCCTCCACATCATCGAAAACAGTATATGCCGTAAGGTTTTTCTTCAGGGCAGCAGTAACATCATCAAGTGAGCCGTTGAGCTTTGACGAGTTTTTTCCTGTGACAATAAGAGCATGAGAGCCCAGTGAAGCAAGTTCATGTCCATGATCCTTTACACATTCAGGCTCGCTGTATATTTTAGTTGGGAGATAAAACTTCATATTGATCCTCGCTTCCTATGATTATTGAAAAAACAGTGATTCATATAAAGGACCGCCAGATCGGCGGTCCTGACAGTATATTCTGACAGCAGGGAGATCACATCATTTCCTCGCTGATGAGTTTCTCATTTTCCCAGGTCTGACGCATTTTTCTGCCATCGGCAAGAGTGACTATGCCATTGCCGCAGCGCATATCATTTTTCCATTCCCCCTCAAAGCTGTCACCGTTTTTGGAATAAAATATACCGTGACCATGCTTGAGGCTGTTTAAAAAGTAACCGTCGAACCTGTCTCCATTGCTGTAGTAGAAAATTCCGTGTCCGTTTTTCAGATTGTCCTTCCATTCGCCGTCGTATTTATTGCCGTTCTGACTGGTATAAACTCCGTAACCGCAGCGCACATCGTTTTCAAACTCGCCTTTATAAAGGTCACCGTTAGCCCATGTGAAAACTCCGCTGCCGTGCTTGACACCTTCCTTGAAGCTTCCTTCATACTTATTTCCGTTATTGTAAGTAAAGACGCCCTTGCCATGCATTTTTCCTGTAAAGCTTACTTCGCCCTCATAAATGCCGGTGTCGAATCTTAAAGTTCTCTTAGAGTCGGGAGAGGGCTTTGGAGTACCGCTGATAAGAGTCTCGCTTATCATGTCGCCCTCTTTATAAATGCGCTTGTAAACGCAGTTGTCGCGGTCAGTGAGGGTAGCTTCGCCCTCAAGTCTGCCGTTGATCCATTCTCCGTTGATGATACTGCCGTTTTTGCAGGTGAAAACGCCTTTTCCGTGGTAACGGCTTCTTTGCCACGTACCTTTGAATTTTTCTCTGCCGTTTTCGTAGTATTCTGTGCCTTCGCCGCATTTCCAGCCCTCGAGCCATTCTCCGTCATAGATTATCTTACCTGTCTGGCTGTATTCCTTGCCCTGACCGTGAAATCTGTCATTCAGAAAATTGCCTGCATAAACAAGAGATTTGCCTGCTTCCTCATCGCCGCTGCTCTGCACCATGTCATAGTAACCCGTGGCGTATTTTTTTCCGAAGCCGCAGAGCTTGCCCTTGGACCATTCGCCCTCATATTCTATATCAAGGCTGTTTACAAAGACGCCGTGACCGTTGGGCTTTCTTGAAGAGTCCACATGCCCGGAGTAAGTACCTTCTCCGAGGATCGGGCTGACAAAGTGGATACTATTTGCGATGCCATTGCTGACTTTAAGAAAATCCATCATTCCCATAATATCTTCTCCTTATCGTATCTTTCTGGTTTAAATGGAGAATCTGACGTGATAAAATGTCATAAGCTTTAAATAATTAAAGTATGAATAATCAAATACATTGTACCATATTCTGCGGATAAAGTCAATAATTATGCATTACATAAAAATACCGGGCCTGAAATTTCAGGCTCGGTGTCTGATCATGTATTAATAAAAGGTTATATGTGTTACTGCTTGATAAAGAAGCATTCCGAACCTGCATTTTCCTTATCGTCTGTCCATGAAAAACCGGTTTTAGTACCTTCCTCAGCGACCATAAAACAGCCTGAACCATCTGTGTATATCTTTTCACTGGAAGCGGCACCGTCCTCATCGATAGTCATGATGCTTTTTACACAGTTGTCATAGTGAAGTGTCTTTCTGCCGTTGAATTCACCTGATAACTGCCATTCATCAGTTTCGGTCTCAGACTTTTTATATGTGACGTTGACGTTGTAGAGAATGTCATTTATGTTATCGATAGAGAGTGACCAGTTGCTGTCGGTTTCGTCAGTATATAAGCCTGCAAAAAGGTCGCCGTTGATTGCATCTGTTGATATTGCGGCACTTACAGCAGATGACACCTCCTCAGCAGTTGTTGAGGTAACTGATTCAGCTTTTGTTTGGGCAGCAGAAGGAGTTTCGGCAGCAGTTTTCAAAGTGCTTTCGGCTGCTGTTGACTCCGCCGATGTTGCAGCAGAGGAAGCTGCCTTTTCGGAAGGAGCACTGTTATTCTGGCTGTTTGCAGTTTCTTCGCAGCCGCACAGCAGCATTGAAAAAGCAAGTGCAGCTATTATTTTTCTTTTCATGTTTATCTCTCCTAAAAAATAAATGTCAGAGCGGTCACACCAATTCCTCTGACCTGTTATACTATATCACATTGGAAAATGCATTTCAACTACAAATCGGTAACATTACGAAAATCGGCGTATTGACTACTTTTGAGCCAGATGGGTTTGAAGTTTTTAAGCGATTTCAGGGCAGAAAAATCCCCGTGTCATATGCTGACACGGGGATATAAATTATGGATATATCAGAAATTTTGTTTGAGATATTCTTCCAGGCTTATTTTTGCGTTAGTAGAGCAGTATGCATAGTATGAGAGTACATATGAAGCGTCTACAGCGTTTATTTTGCCGTCCTTATTGACATCTCCGAGGGCAAGCTGCTCGGCAGTTGCTTCTCTGTGATTTGTGGAGTTTTCAGCATAGGCGGTAAGTATGTATGAAGCGTCAATAGCATTTATTGAACCGTCATTGTTGTAATCTCCAAGGTGTGTTTCGGTTTCGATTGGCTGAGTTGTTGTGGTTACAGGAGTTGTTGTTGTAACAGCTGTTGAAGTTGTAGTAGCCTTTGTGGTCGAAGTAGTAGTTGCAGGCTTAGTGGTTGTGGAAGTTGTAGTAGCCTTTGTGGTTGAAGTAGTAGTTGCAGGCTTTGTAGTTGTTGAAGTTGTAGTAGCCTTTGTGGTCGAAGTAGTGGTTGCAGGCTTAGTGGTTGTGGAAGTTGTAGTAGCCTTAGTAGTTGAAGTAGTAGTTGCAGGCTTAGTGGTTGTGGAAGTTGTAGTAGCCTTAGTAGTTGAAGTAGTGGTTGCAGGCTTGGTAGTTGTTGAAGTTGTAGTAGCCTTTGTGGTTGAAGTAGTGGTTGCAGGCTTAGTGGTTGTTGAAGTTGTAGTAGCCTTAGTAGTTGAAGTAGTAGTTGCAGGCTTAGTGGTTGTGGAAGTTGTAGTAGCCTTTGTAGTCGAAGTAGTAGTTGCAGGTTTAGTGGTTGTGGAAGTTGTAGTAGCCTTTGTAGTCGAAGTAGTAGTTGCAGGTTTAGTGGTTGTTGAAGTTGTAGTAGCCTTTGTGGTCGAAGTAGTGGTTACAGGCTTAGTAGTTGTTGAAGTTGTAGTAGCCTTTGTGGTTGAAGTAGTGGTTGCAGGCTTAGTGGTTGTTGAAGTTGTAGTAGCCTTAG
>SFMO01000164.1 GCA_004554385.1 Ruminococcus flavefaciens | reverse complement strand
TTTTTCAAGATATTATAAAAGGCGTTCCTACTATAGCAAATCTCGGCACAGCAATATTAAATTTCTTATCAAAAATAGGATAAGAGCTTTTTTCGATAAGGCAGGATACAAAGAGTATTCTATAAAAATGTGCTATAATAGCACAAAATGAGGAGCAAATAATGGCAAACAAAGAGATAGTAGACCGAGATACTTACAAGAAAATCAAAAAGATGAACCGTGAGGAGCTGACTAAGTTCATTCTCCAGTACGGCGATGAGCTGCTCGGCAGTGAGGGTAAGACAATAGATCTTCATGCACTGGAAGCAGAACTGAGCAAGATAAAAGGTATAGGCGGTAAACGGCTTGAAGAAATCATGACCGTTATTGAGAAATTCTTAGAAGAATGAAAATGGCTCTCGGGGAGTATCTATCCTCGGGAGTTTTTTTAAAATTGTGCTATAATACCACAATTTCTGTACCAAATCTAATGCTGTATAAAAATGTATTAAAAGCATTGACTTTTGATACTAATTGGGATATAATAATAGGTACTAAAAGTAATGATCGTCAGATTTGGTACAAAAGGTGGTGAAAAAATGCTTGCGGCAAAGCTAAAAGAGCTTCGATTAAAAAAAGGCATTTCGCAGGAAACTTTAGCAGAAAACTTGAATACTTCAAGAAGTAATATTTCTAAATATGAAAGTGGAAAGCTTGAACCAAACTTGTTCACACTAAAAAAGCTTTGCGAATTCTATAATATCAGTGCCGATGAGTTGCTTGAAATTAAGTTGGACGATGAGGAGATGATATAAGTGGTATTCGGGTATTGCCGTATATCAAAGCCGACACAGAATATAGAACGGCAAGAAAGGAATATCCTTTCTTCTTTTCCAAATGCAAAAATCTATAAGGAAGTCTATACAGGCGTAGTTCTAAGCCGTCAGGAATGGCAGAAGCTTACTAAGAAGGTTCGTAAGGGAGACACTATTGTATTTGATAGTGTGTCCAGAATGAGCCGTAACGCAAGCGAGGGAATAGAGCAGTACATGGAGCTGCTTGACAAAGGCATAGAGCTTGTGTTCATTAAGGAGCCGTATGTTAATACCATTAATTACAAGCAAGCCCTCAGTGGCGGTATAGAGCTTGTAGGCAATGATATAGCCGATGTTTATATCGAAGCCACAAACAAGGTCTTGAAGTTGCTTGCAGCAAAGCAGATAGAGCTTGCATTTGACCAGTCCGAAAAAGAGGTAATGGATCTTCGGCAGCGAACCAAAGAGGGTATCGAGACAGCTCGGCTGAATGGCAAACAGATTGGCTGCGTAAAAGGCAGCAAGCTGAACATAAAAAAAGAAGCTCCTGCAAAGGAGCTGATAAGAAAACACTGTAAGTCTTTCGGGGGCACTCTAAATGATATTGAGTGCATAAAACTGGCTAATTTAAGCCGAAATACATAGTATAAGTACAAACGAGAGATAAAGGAGGAGCTGCTCAAAGAATAAATTGTGCTATAATAGCACAATTTTACGCTTATACTAAATAAGTTGATTTATAGCAGTTTCTTTTCTCTAATATGCCGATTGACAATGATTAAATTATATGATATTCTAAAGAAAACAAGGAGGTACATCATGAAAAGAGTATTTATATCAATAGTAGCATTAGCAGCAGCACTTAATCTTTGTGCTTGCGGTAATAAGTCAGAGCATAAAACTAAGCAAGAAAGCGAGAAAAAAACCGAAAACAATATAGATATAGAAATCGAGACAATAACAGAAAAAACAACAAAGAAAGGCGTTGTAAATGAAATTGCTTTAGTTGATCCTTTTGAGACGCTTTCAATATCAATTGATAATGAAAAAAGTGCATATCCAGAATGTTTGGATATTAAATTAGATTATGGAGAAAAAGATTATTCATCTCAAATAGATTATAAGGCTAATATAAAATCAGCTGATAATAAAAAAATAGTACTTGAGGTAAAGGCTGTTCCAGATGAAGCAGCTTTAGAAGATCTATTTGGAGATATGAAATA
Organism: Ruminococcus flavefaciens; assembly: GCA_004554385.1. Lineage (GTDB taxonomy): Bacteria > Bacillota > Clostridia > Oscillospirales > Ruminococcaceae > Ruminococcus > Ruminococcus flavefaciens_T. The sequence continues at coordinate 8,076 of SFMO01000164.1, read as the reverse complement.
TAAAATAGTATCTGATACAAGGGAATATGATCTGCCGATAGGAGATGTTCCGATTTGCTTGCTTGATAATTCCTTATTGACTAAAGAGAATTTAGAGAGCATAGATAAAATGTGTCATGAAGTGGTTGACGAAAGAATAAAGTATTCAATTGATAATGAGGTATTTGAACATGATCATACAGGTGATGATGAATACGAGATTGTTTCCGTATATTCATCGAATGGAAGGATTGAGGATTATATTTCATCTCCGTTGGATATTGATTTAGGCTATCCATACTATTTTATAGGGCGTGATATGGACGTACATAATAACAGGTTAATCTTTGTATACAAATCAAAGAGCGATATTTATTATGTTGTGACAGCGCACCCTGTATTTTTGGACGGAGAGCTATTGTCGGATCGCTGTACAGTGTTTACTGATACCGCAGGATTGCTCATGCAATATGATAGCGAAGAAGAAGCGGAGGAAGCTATAAAAGATTGGCTTGACAGAATGGTTGTGGGTTACCGAGATGGTGATCTTATAAAAATAGCAAATCCTACATAATATAAACCACCTACTAAAAAGAACCGCCTACTCACAGAGTAGGCGGTTCTTGCTTTGTTATCAAAAATTGCTAAGAAATAATTATTTAAAATTATTTGCCGAAAGGGGTTGACACAGGATATATAAATGTGATATAATGCTATTAGCTAATAAAAAGCACCCCCACAAGGCATAGACAGTTTGGCGACTGACTACGCCTCGTAATCATACAGATGATAGCAACATCTGAATGACTTAGTGAGAATGCTATTTACGTGCGGTGTAATGATTTTACATTATATTATAGCACTTATAATAGACCTTGTCAAGCCTTTCAGTTACGTTGCGGTGTCTGAAGGGCTTGTCTTTTTGCCTTGTAAGGTAGGCTTTTAATTAGTTTCTTGGACAAGAAACTTGAAAACTTAACATAATGGCTTGAAGTGAATTATTTACATCTTAAAACTCAGCTTGTTATGCAATATGAGCACCCTGAGGAGTGCGCGATGAAATCACTTGATAAGATCTTGCGTAAAGTGGACTTCTACCAAATGAAGCCGTAGCCGCATTAATTTGTTTTATAAGTCGTAAGTGGGAAAACAAACGCTTGCGAAGGTGCAAGAACCATAACTGTCAAGCCACATTTTTTAAATGTATATGAAAATTTGTCAGAGAATATTATGTGTTCTCTGACAAGTTCTCATGTATCGTTCTGGCAGGGGCAGAAGGACTTGAACCCTCGGCACGCGGTTTTGGAGACCGCTGCTCTACCAACTGAGCTATACCCCTATAATGTTTGATTAATTCATGTCAATGACAACATAAATATTATATCAGAATCTGTCGTTACTGTCAATAGGTTTTGAGAAAAAATTATTTTTTAATTAAAGCGGCTGCTGTAAAAATGGAGATCGAATGAATAAATAAGCCCGAAAGAACAAATTATCTTTCGGGCTATATTTATAGTGTGAAGCATGAAAGCTTAGTTATCAGCCTTTGAGTGTGCTGCGGATGATCTCAAAGCGCTTGAGGATGAAGTCAATAACGGAAACGCTGTTGCTGCCGAACATACCGCCGCCTCCGCCGCCATTCCAGTTGAAGCCGCCGCCACCGCCGCCGCCGTTCCAATTGAAACCGCCGCCGCCGAAGCCGCCCTCAAATGCCCAGCTCTCCTCGAAGGAAGCTACTGCACCATCTGCATCGGGCTCATTTGCATTGAACTGGAAGTTCCACTGTCCATTGCCCTGCTGACCCCACTGATTCTGCTGACCTTGCTGACCCTGCTGTCCCCAAGGATCCTGCTGCTGACCTTGCTGACCCTGCTGTCCCCATGGATCTTGCTGCTGACCTTGCTGGCCCTGCTGCTGTCCCCATGGATTCTGCTGCTGTCCCTGCTGTCCTGCACCCTGGAGTCCATTAGCACTCTTGGTGGTCGATGTTACGAACTGATCTACAGAGAATGCAAATCTTGGATCTGCCTCAACGTGTGGACGGATCAGCTGAGAATAGTTTGCAACATACTGCTCAATATCCTTGTAGTAATCCATGATCTCATTTACATAGCTTGCGTACATATTATAGTACTCGGGGATCTGGAGGAGCTTTGCAAAAGGACGGTTGTCAACTGTTGCATTATAAAGACTTGTGTTGATATCTGAGTTTACGGAACTTGCGCCGTCCATGAATATACCGAGACAGAGGTTGTAGTCCCAGCCTACGAAATAGTGCTTGCCGCCTGTATACATGAGGTAGTAGTTGTGAGCCAGTGAGCCGTTATAGCTGTCGTAGTTGCACATTACAGAGTTTACTGCGAATCCCTTGAGGAAACTTGGAACATCCATGATATCTTCGATGAACTTGTAATTTGAAGTTGTCATCTGATTGATAGCTGTCTTGAGCTCTTCAAGATGGGTGAGCTGCTCGTCGGTACCGAACTTAAGGTCGAGGTTGCTTACAGGCATATTCTGAGTGAAGGTGCTGTAGCTGTCGCCTCCGCCCATGCCGCCCCAGCCGCCCATGCCGCCGCCGCCAGCCTGATTGCTTCGTTCGGTAGCCTTGTAGAGGTTAGAGTCGTCGTCGATAGCGTAGCGCTCAGCCAGTGTAGTGCCGGGCTGTTCAAGTGCATAGTAGAAGCTGTAGAGCTTGCCGTTTACATACATATCTGAGTAGCTGCTCTTAGGAGCTACACCGCCTATGGCGTACATAGCGTCATAGCAGATAAGGTCTCTCATGCATGAAGCATCTGAGTAGAAGTTGTTCATGCAGAATTCGGTAAGACCATGATAGTTGTTGAGTTTTTCGTACTTATCCAGCTTGAAGCGGAAGCTGTACTTACCGTTGTTTACCATCATACGTGAGCTGTTGCCTTTGGTTCTGATACCTACGTTTTTGAACTCCTCACCGTCGATGACGAGGTCGCAGGGGTACCATTCTTCCTTCTGAGCAGCATTCATAAATGCGTTCCAGTCGCTTTCGGACATCTTGACATCGATCTTGTGGACCTGCTTCAGATCGAAGAAGCTGCTGTAGAGCTGCTCTTCGTTCTCCATATCATTGTTTACGTCCTTGTATGCAGCAGGCTTTCCGCCCTTGAATGTGCTGCCTGAGCTGTGCTTCATCTTGATGCCGCCTGCAAAGAGCTTATAGTCTTCGCTGCCGATATCGGGAGTTGAAACGATAGCATACTTGTACTTCTTGACTGTATTGTGGTCAAAGATGACCTTGTTTGAAGAATCTGTAAGGGTGATAGGATTGTTCTTGCTCCATTCCTTGGTGAAATCAAGAACCAGTGTATTCTGCTCAGTTGAAGTGAGATTCTCGCACTGATTGTCGGTAGCTGTAGCGAGGAGCTGACCGCCTGTAATGCTGATAGTGCCTGCGCTTGTAAGTCCTCTGTCACCGAATGCGCCTATCTTGCCGCCTGAGATATTGATAGCTGTCTCAGCCTGTATAGCGTCGTTTCCGCATTTGATATTTATCTCGCCTTCCTCGATATCAACATTTCCCTTTGAGGACTTGATACCGTCGCCCTCGGATACGATATTGAGCTGACCGCCCTTTACAAGGACAGAGGACTTGCCCTTTACGGCGTCATTTGCCTCAGTTACGTTAAGAGTATCTATATTTGTAGTACCGCCTGTGAACTTTATATCGTTGTTGCAGACGATAGCCGGCTGAACGTTGGCTGTGATATTAAGGATACCGGTGCCTGCGTCGCCGCCCTTGATAGTGAGATCGTCCTTTGCCTCGATGACTGCATTGGTCAGATCGTCGCCTGAGTAAGGTGAGGTACCATCTGAGACAGTATTTTCAGTGCCGTCAGCAAGGGTGATAGATGTCTTGTCGGCATTCTTGATAAGAACCGCGGGAGCGTTCTTGCCTGTGATATTGACGCCGCTGAAAATGAGTTTTACTGTATCGGGGTCAGCCTGGTCATCGGGGACCTCTACATAGATCTGACCGTCGGAAAGAGTACCGTCGATGGTGTAGCTTCCGGAGTGGGAGATAGTAACCTTTGAACCGTTTGCCTCGGCATACTTTCCTTCGACAGTGATAGAGCTGCCAAGAAGATGTATCTTGGTATCAACGTCTTCCTTGGGGAGAGTAGTAACAGTTTCGGTTTGAGTTGTTGTAGCAACTGTTGTTGTTGGAGCTGTTGTGGTCTCGATGCTGCCGCCCTGTCCGCTTGTGAAGCTTTCGGGCAGTTCCTTTATTGCACCGAGAAGATAACGCTGGATAGAGAGGGCGTCATTGGAAGTAAGGCCGTTGCCGCGCTCTGAAACGTCAGCAAGGTCTGCGCCGTCGGAAGTGATGTGTTTTTCATATGTACCTGTAACGCCGTATTTGGAAGGATTTGCCAGAGACTGCATTATAAGTACGCAGTCGGACATATCTACAGTTCCGTCAAGATTGGCGTCGCCGTACAGCTTGTCAGCTGCAGCGCCGCTGAGTGTTACAGCTGCTGCCGAACCGACGAGACAGGCAGAAAGAATGCCTGCGATCAAGCTTTTCCTTTTCATTTTTTTGTCCTCCTGAAAAAAATAAGTGAAGTTATCGTTAATATATGATTACATAATAATGAACAAATCTTAAAATAATCTTAAACCAACCTTAAAACTGCCGAATTTCATCTTCTTTTGTTTATAAAAATAGTTGTATTTTGAACAGAAGGGGGGATACGAAAAAAGCGCAGCATATGAAAATGCTGCGCTTGGTAAATGCTTACTGTTGTTCCTTTAGTATCCCGGGGTGATCTCGGAGCATGATGTCTGCCATCTGGAGTGCCTGTGCGGACATATCCTGTACTGTAAAAATATATATATCTCCGTATGTCATGAACACTCTCATTATCTTGGCGTCCATCATCTGATATTTTCCATCCTGCATTTTGAAGTGGAATGGCTGCTGAAAGAGTCTTTTGCCGGAACTTGCGATCCTGTCGCGGAGTGTCGATGGCTCGATATATTGAAGAAATCTCTTCCTGTCGCTTTCCTTGATCTCGTTTTCGGCGAATTTCTTTACCGCTTCATCCAGCGGCATTTCAGTGTATTCTTCGTTGAAGCCCATTTTTGAGTACAGCCTTGTTACAACTGTATTGTTTTCGGTGTCCAGAACTGATATGTGGTCGTAGGTATCGATGAGCATTCTGCTGTACTTGTCGAAGAGATCATTAGTGATCTTGTCTGCTTCACCGCCGTATGTCTGTATGCTTGCGGCGAGCATTATTTTACCGTTGATCTCGGCGATGCTTTTAGTGTAGTAAGAGAAATATACACCGTTTACGAGGTGGTCCTCCTTGATTATCTCGCCTGTTTTTATGGAGAGTTTGACCTGTGAATCAACATTTGAATAATTAGAAGCTTCAGACTCGTTGATAGCTTTTATCATGTCATCTACAGAGCCGAAGCCTATGCGCTGAAGTCCTTTCTCGTAAGCGTCGTTTTTGTAGAGGAGCTTCACATGGGGGCCTGTCTTTTCTATAAGTGCGAGGGCAGTTGAGTTTTCGCGTATAAAGCCGTAATCACCGTGTTCGATCTGCTCTGTCGTGACATCGTTGAGGGGATCAGGGCTCAGGAAGTTGATCTGACCGACGGCATTCCAGTAATGATTCTCAGAAGGGTCCTCGACGCCGAGCTTTGATTCGGAAGGATACTTTATATAAAGGTCGCCGTCCATTGGCTTTGAATAATAGAAGCCCTGGAGCATTTCACAGCCGATATTTCGGAGAAACGTCATCTGCTCCTTTGTCTCTACACCTTCGGCGAGAGTGTGCATGCCGATAGCCTTTGCCATATTCATTACAGAGGCGAGTATCTTTTTGGAGCGGATACCTATGTCACTGAGGAAACGCATATCGATCTTGAGAACATCGAAGCTGTAGTCCTTAAGCACGTTCAGCGAGGAATAGCCGCTTCCGAAATCGTCCATGAAGATAGCAAAGCCTGCGTCGTGGAAGCTGTCGAAGATACGGCGGAAATAAGCGGTATTATCCAGCATTACGCTCTCGGTTATCTCGATATGTATAGCTGTGGACGGAACATCGTACTTTTTGAGAGTTTTTGATATTGCATCGAGCATGTCTATCTCGTCGAAATCCAGACGGGACAGATTGATGGAGAACGGGTGCAGTGGAAGTCCCTGCCTTTTCATTTCATTATAAGTAATGCAGATATTATCGAGGATAGCCAGATCCAGTTTGTGGATAAGGCGGTATTTTTCGAGTACACTTATAAAAAGGAAGGGGGAGAGGAGTCCGACAACGGGGTCCTGCCAGCGGGCAAGAGCTTCTACGCTGCAGATCCTTTCTGTCAGAGTGCGGATAACAGGCTGATAGTAAGCCTTGACGTAACCCTTTTCAAGTGCAGACTCAAAGTTGTTTACAATATATTGTTCGTCGATGTGCTGCATAAACATTCTCCTTTGCTGCCTGTGCGGCTGAATTGCTGAGCCGATAAGCTGACGTAATATAGTAAAAATATATTCCGATACTACATTATAACATATGACACAGAAAAAATCAATAAACTGTCTCAAAATTTATATAATATTCATTTTTGCAGATTTGCTGTGTACCGCAGAGCTTCTTTTACGAGCTGCATTATATATAATAGTATCAGGTGGGGGAGGCAATAATATTACAAAATGTATTAGAAATGTGAGTTTTTACATTTTAGTTTAAATTACTGATTGACAAACAAAGCGCTATAATATACAATTTGTAATCATTCGTTTATAAAACGAGTGCAAAAAAGCTACTTTTCATTGTGAAATATGCTGAAATGTGTGAAAAAATGTGAATTTTGAAGAAAAGTAGTTGACAAATAGTAGAAAAGACGGTATAATGTGATTGTAAACAAAAAGTATAAACCCCGTAACAAAACTAAAGAGGCAAGAGGCAGCCGATCCTTTAATTCGGTAATTTATTATGAAAGGAAAATGACCTATGATGAAAAAGAATGAAAAAAGAAAGAACAGCACAATGAAGAAGCTTATACCGGCTGCTGGAATGCTTGCCTTATCAGCTTCTATGCTCGCTACTTCAACCTAACAGGCTCTAACGGTTTAGATGACCGTTTATCGTAGGTTATTGAGCCATTTCAAGCAAATCAACAAGTCTTTGATAGAAATAAGGAAAGGTCATTAGCCACCAAGTCAAGGCTAAAATCCTACTATGAAAGGAACATGATTATGAAAGCTAATATTAAAAATACAAAGGGCAACTCCACAATGAAGAAGCTCGTCCCCGCTGCCGGTATGCTGATGATCTCAGCTTCGATGCTGGCAACAAGTACGTTCGCCTGGTTCACAATGAACAAGGAAGTTGAAGTGACAGGTCTTCAGATGCAGGCAACAACATCAGCTGGTCTTGAAATCTCACTTGGTGCTAAGGGTACACAAGCTGGTACGAAAACAATTTCCGTTAGCACTCCTTCCAAGGAGGATATCAGCTGGAAACGTGCAATTGCTGTAAGCGAATATTACAAGGAAGTAGGTAAGATTTTACCTTCGTCTACCGATGATGCTCTTGATATCTTTAAGGTTCCTGCTGCTGATGTATATGCCGGTGGTCACGCTGTAAATACAACTGCAACTATTACATCTGCGACAAAGGCTGATTCAGCTTCATTAACACTTCAAACATATGGAAGTGAGACCGGTGGGATTGCAACAGTTGACACAGCTGGTACAGACGGAAACTATATCGACATACCAATGTGGATTCGTTCTTCCAATCAGGAAGGTACACCGGTGTATGCAACTGTTACCATAACTGATCCTAATAGTGATAACGGATCAGCACTTGTTAAAGCAACAAGAATAGCTATTATTCCAATTGCATCTGCCACTGCTGAGAGTAGTGCTTGTAACGTAACTTATGCATCGACTCTTTATGCTGGAGATAGCACAGATGCAGCAACCGTTACTCCATTAACAGGTTCAACCGCAAGCATTTTTGGCTTGAAGGCAAAAAATTCTTCTGCTGCAATGGACACTAATACAGCTATAGACTGGCCAACATACCATGACGGCAAAGTTATTAATGCAAC
>SFMO01000163.1 GCA_004554385.1 Ruminococcus flavefaciens | reverse complement strand
TTCAATCCAGTATACGAAAAAACGGGAGCAACCCTGAGCGAGTCGCACCCGTTACAATACCGTCAAATCAAAGCTCGATCTTATCGGAGAAATCGCCGTTGATAACGTAGTAAACTGCCTTATCTTCCGGCTTGATGTAAAACTCGATAGTCTTGACCTTGCCCTTGAATTTGCTCTTATAATCGGCTTCAACTGCCTTCTTGATCTCAGAGAAATCATATTCATCGCCGCCGAACTGGACCTTGACTGTCTCAACGGGAGCAGTCGCTCTTGTGGTCTTAGCTGCGGTCTTTGTAGTGGTCTTAGCCGTAGCTTTCTTCTCAGCAGCTTTCGCAGTAGTCTTGGTAGCTGTTTTCTTAGCAGGAGTTTTCTTTGCGGCAGGCTTCTTTGCAGGCTTTTCAGCCGGAGCTTCTGCGACAGTTTCCTTGACATCTTCGGTTACGAACTCAGCCTTGACTTCGGTAACAGGTGCGGTTTCAGTTTTCTTCTTTCTTGGCATTGTGTATACCTCCGATCTATTAGATAATTCTATTATAACGCTATTTGAGCTGTCTGTCAACCCACGAACAGGCGATATTACGCTGTTTGAAACGGATTCAAACAGATTGATGACCTCAATGCCTTTCTTCTGAGCCATACGCACCGTCTGTCTTGTTCCGCTGCGGTAGTGTTTGGGATTCCAGTAGCAGATACAGTAATCAGATGCAAGCTCCACAAGACGGGCATTTCTGATCTTCATTGCGTTTTTGCCTAAATGCTCCGAGGTAAATTCTTTGGTATCAGCAAGCGAAGCGATGTGCTTGTGTTCCGCTTTCTGTGCTTCATTCCATTTCGCAGACTGCTCCTCAAATGGGCAAGGCAATACAAGGTGCAGTTTGACCTCTGGATAGCTCTCACGCAGTTTCAGAACGGTCAGGGCAGCAAGAGCGTCCCATCCCACAGCTCCACTCGTGTAGAAGTCCGTGATCTTTTGCTCTGTCACGAAGCGTTCAAGCAAAGCGTAGAGCCGAGCTGAGAGCGTTTCTTTATCCTCAGCTATGGTTCTGTGTCCTGTAAAGCATACTGATTTCTTCATAGTGCAACACCTCCACTCCTTCTATTATACTATATCGGAATAGATTAGTAAATAGTTCGGGGCTTATGAATTATAAAATCCGAATGAAAGCATTATAATAATAGTAAGGACACGGCAAAGGAGATTCGGAGAAATGGAGTACGGAACAAGGTTAAGAGAGATACGCAAGGCAAAGGGATTTAGTATGTATAAACTTCACAAGGAGTCCGGCTTGTCTCAGGGGCATATCAGCGACTTGGAAAAGTGCATCAATCAGCCCACGATAGAGACACTTCAAAAGCTGCTTACGCCTATGGGCGTTACCCTTGCCGAGTTTTTTAATGAGGACGGAGAGGTTTCTATCCTGAATGATACAGAAAAAGAGCTTGTGGCAGGATTCAGAACACTTCCCGAAGATAAAGCAGACCTTGCCTTACAGATGATAAAGGCTTTGAACGGATAACGATAGAAAACGCTGGCGATGTGCCAGCGTTTTTGTTTTAGCGGAACTTTGAATCCAGTGGGTTCAAAGTTGATGGTTCAATTATAGTAAAGTGTACCCCAAACCGTGGACAAAATTTTGCAACCATGGACAGATAAAATGAACCCTGCCTGATGCAATTGCTCATGATAGATATGCTGTTCTTAGATTCCGAACCAGAGGCAAAACCAGCCACCGCCGCAGGCGGCTTGCCCTTGACGGGTTCTGAAAGAAATGCTACAATGGCTGACCCGACGGTGAACTATCTAAGCTGTTCTTGAGTTCGTCACCGTCGGCAGCGACTTCAAAGCATTTCTTTCAGGTTCAGTCAAGGGTGGCGGTCGCTTTTTGTGATCTTGTTTTTAGCTGATGTCTTTTGAAGTATCAGCGTTTAAATATTTTTCTGCTGCGGGTGCATTGGGTATCGGAAGCGGATATATGCCTGTTGTGATAAACTCATAGAATTCGTCAGGTGAAAGCTTTGCTAACTGCCATTGATAACGCTCACGATTGTAGTAGTCAATATAATCATCAATGATCTCTTTTACTTGCCCGTACTCTGTACAACCGTTCAGTTTCGTTTTTATGTGATCTTTCATATGACCGAAAAAGCTTTCCTGTGGAGCATTGTCCCAGCAGTTTCCTCTATGTGACATGGACTGCCTCAGCCCCTTGTCTTTGATGAGCTGAATAAAGCTGCATGATGTGTAATGGCTTCCCTGGTCGCTGTTGATCAACGTTTCTGTTTTCAGCGAGACCCCGTGCTTTTCAACAAGCTGATCAACAGTTTCAAGCACAAAATCGACCTCAAGAGAATCGCTCAGAACATAGGCAAGAACCTGTCTGGTGAATGCGTCCAGTATTGTTGACAGGAACGCAAAAGTTCCATTATACGGAAGATATGTGATGTCAGTCAGCAGAACCATCCGAGGTCCGAATTCTGTAAATTTTCTGTCGAGCAAGTATTGAGCTACATGATTTGTCTTTATAGCTTTCGCCATTCTGCGATAGGGATTTGCTTTACGCACCGGACACTTCAGACTGTATTTGTCCATCAGCCTTCTGATCTTTTTGAGATTCATAACAACAGGCGGACTCATGTGGATAAGGCACATATATATGCCTCTTGCACCTTTCGTATATCCACGTTTATGATATGCGGAAAGTATCAATTCAAAATCTGCTCTGTCAGTATTTTCACGGGCATTTCTGACCGGTGCAGCATCTACCCAGCGATAATAACCGGAACGGGAAACGCCTGCAATACGGCACAGTTCAGTGACTGACATGACATTATTTTCATCAGCGAGCATCTGACTGATAAGTTCAAATTTCACAGTGGGAGAATTTTTGATCATGGCCTCTGCTCTCCCTTTCTGTCCAGCTCGATAATTTTTTTTATGAAGTCAAGTTCCTGATGCAGATAGAGTATCTCGTTCTGCATACGAAGGATCGCTTCCTCCTGCGGCATAGAAGCATAATCAGCGAGATCCGGATGCTGTTTCCTTTCCTTGTAACCATTGTGAAATCCACCGTTTTTTCGCTGTTCTTTACGCACTCTGTGGGCAAAACTCTTCATGCGTTCTCTGCCAAGAACATCAGGATCATAACCGGAATCCCGAAAGATATTGCGTATTGTCTTTCCGCTGTCCATCGCAGCGACAAACATTTCTTTGAATTCGACTGTGAATCGTATCGTAGTCACACTGACAAAATCCGTAAACGGGTTTTCTCTGAGAGCTTTTATCTGCTCTCCTGTGAATAATCCAGAGTTCATTGCCTTTCCTCCTACATGATAATTATATATCATCTCATGAGTATTTGCAAGGCATTTTCAGTGTCCACGATGCAGATTCACTGTCTGCAAATTGGGATTTCCTCAATAACAGTTACCTGCGCTTCATTTATTGCAGGGTGGGTGCATTTTTACTGTCTACTTTTTGGGGGACAATTTAAATTTAAAGTGTACCTAAAGTGTACCCCAAACCGTGGACAAAATTTTGCAACCATGGACAGATAAAATGAACCCTGCCTGATGCAATTGCTCATGATAGATATGCTGTTCTTAGATTCCGAACCA
>SFMO01000022.1 GCA_004554385.1 Ruminococcus flavefaciens | reverse complement strand
TCTTGCAATACCTGTACGGCTAATGGTCGAGCTTTTCTTTTCCTCGTCATAGTGACAGAGTAATTCCATCACCACCTTGAACTCGGCAGGCGTAGTGATGTTGAGATACTCAAGCGGAGAGTTGACGCCGTTAGAATAGCTTGTGCAGTTAGTCACGTTAATGTTTTTCATCTACATCTTCCTTTCGCGTTTCGAGTTTATTCTTGTGATGTCAAGAGCTGTCCGGACGTCTTAACTGCATTCAGTATACACGCTCTCTTGACAAAAGTCAATAGATATAGTATACTATCTCTACCGAGTTCAATCTATAATCTATTTTTATGAATAAAATGTAAACTTTTGATTTCAGACTATTTATACAGCTGTTTTCAAGATAAATCGCAGTGTTATGCGCTCTGACGAAATAGAACACTATTTCTGAAAGGAGTTATTATGTTTGAGATAGAAGCACACTACCATGACAGAAAAATATATCTTTCCGACGGCAGAGTTTATCCGCTCGGAGAGATACTTCTGCGCTATTTTTCAATGAATTTTTATAACTTAGGTGAACTGTTTGACGTATGTGAACGTGCAAAGTCTGAGCTGAACATCAGTTCCTTGTTCTGTCCTGATGACATAGGAAAGTGTGCACAGGAAATAGAATTCACATACGACAGCATCATGGATATTGCGAAGTCGCTTCCGCCCTACGACACAAAACATTTCAAACATGGTCTGCTGAGAAATCTGTTCGCTTACTACAACGACATCTTTGACGAGCCATTTTATGAGGACTCGGAGTTTGAAGTCGATGACTACAACGAACACTTTGTCAACGCAGAGAGTACTCCTGTGTCCTATGAGGAAATGTATATCACGGAAGAACTGCACGAGCTGAGAGCGTTATCTGATTATGAATTTGACAGCAAGAAGGTTTTCAGCAACTACGAAAACAGAAAAGATGCTGCTGACTTCACGACTTGTATTGAGCAAGTGACAAACGAGTTCTCAACTTTTATCGAGGACGTTATCCGCGTCAAGAAAATCTTTATGCCTTTCATTGACGAGCTTTGTGACCACAACAGTTATCCGACAACTCAGAAAGTGATTGACACATTTCAAAAATATAGAGGCGTTATTTCAAGCGGAAGTATGTGCATGGGACATACAGTCATCGAAACGAAAAAAGGTCCCATACTCTGTGAGACTTATCGTTTCACATTGCTGGGAGCCTTTCTGTATTTTGAATTGTTCAAGTGCATTGAAGAAAAGTTCATGCCTGTCAAGTGCCGTAACTGCGGTCGGTGGTTTATCATGAAGCATACAACGTTTTCACACTACTGCAAGCGACTGGTCAGCAGCAATCCTCCGAAGACTTGTCGTGATAATGCAATGAGCCACAACTTCAAGGAGAAGATAAAGAGTGATCCTGTGTGGGAGATATACAACCGTGCATACAAGCAGCACTATGCTCGCTATATGAAAAAGAAAATGAGCAAGTCCCAGTTCGCAGAGTGGGGCGACTACGCTATTGAGCTGCGAACTAAGGCTGCCGATGGTGAGTTGGAGATGGAAGAGTATCAGAGGTTAATGAGAATATAGCATAAATGTCACTTGATTAAATCGCTCTGTTGTGGTATAATAACTACACTAAACGAAAGGAGGCGGTAACATGGCCTATGAACTGCGGCACTTTGATACTCCGCTAATGAGGTTCACAGCGACTGAGGATACAAGCACGCCCGAGATAGAAATACTCTGGGTAAATGAAGAAAAAAAGGCATTGCTGCCTCTTGATATGAATATTGACGGCGACAGCGTTTCGCGTTGGCTGAGGCATAGGACTATACCGAAGAATCGTGCATACGTCCACAGCTTCCTCAGCAAGTGCGGACTCAATCTCAACCGTCCTATGAGTATACTCAGCGTATCAAAGGGACTGTCGCTGAACGACTGCTACTGGGTGGTCGAGGAAGGCTTTGAGGGCGGCTTCTCGCAGTACAATCTGTACGAAAACAGGTTCAGCAGAGTGCTGGGACTTATCGCTTTCACAGGCTACGGCAGCTCTGTGAGAACTTCTCTGGCATCCTGTCCTGAGTTCACAACTAACGGTATGCTGCCTAAGTGCTGGCGCAGAGAGAACGGAGTTATCAGACTTTACAAAGGCGGAACAAGCGGAGCTTCAAATACAGGCAATGAGCCATATTCGGAATTTTACGCTGCTCAGATAGCAGACGCTCTGGGTATCAACGCTATCTCCTATGGGCTGTCAAAATGGCAGGGTGAACTGTGCTCCACTTGCGAGCTGTTCACAAGCAAGGACTACTCCTTTATGCCGATAGGCAGACTTGTTAGCAAGGGCGGTATGAAAGCTGTCCGTGAGTATTACGAATCACTGGGCGAGGAGTTCATAAATGCGCTTGATGATATGCTGGTGCTTGACGCAATAATCTGCAACGTAGACAGACATTTCGGAAACTTTGGCTTCTTGGTGGATAACCGCACTAACAAGATAGCTGCTCCTGCACCGCTGTTCGATCACGGTAACTCACTTTTCAATCTTGCAGGCAGGAACGACCTTGCCTCAGGTAAAGCACTCTGCGATTATGCGGATACGCTTGTACCGTGCGTTTATGACGACTTCATCGGCACTGCAAAAAAGGTGCTTACCAACAGGCACAGAGACGGACTTCGCAGGCTGCTTGACTTCCGCTTCAAGCGCCATTCAAGATATAATCTTGATAGTAAACGACTGAAACTCATCGAGGAGCAGATACACAAACGAGCACAGGAATTGCTGAAATAAACAAGCTGTTCAAATTACGCAATATGCAAAAAAGCCGCAGGGATTACCCTGCGGCTTAGTTATTATCAAATATTCAAGAATTATCATACCTTGTACACTGAAAGTGTACAAGCTTGTTATTGTACATTTTTAGTGTACACATTTTTGTGATTGCAATTTCAAATTCATCGATGTATAATGATGTTAGAAATTCACAGGAGGTTGAAACTATGTTTTTATTGGAAAGCAAAGAAAATATAGGCAAATATCTGAAAAAACTGATAAAAGAAAGAGGATTTGAAAAAGATGCTGATTTCAGCAGAGCTTACCTAAAAGAAAAATACAGAAATATTGATTATACAGAAGATGATTTGAATGAACAATTAAAAACGACAAAAAGCACTTTTTCACAAATATTCAGCGGAAATAAAGGTATCACAATAGAGCATCTGGCAATAATATCAAAGCTTCTCTGCGTTTCCTGTGAGGAGATACTTTCGGCTGGTAAGCAATATGCTTCTACAAGAAATCACGTCACAAATTATGAAATTGCTCAGTCACACGACAGAAAAGTCTGGGACGAGTATATGAAGCGTGAGGACAAGTTGTTCTTAAACTGCGACGAATATCGTAAAACAGTAATAGATTACGCTCTCGAATTTAAGAACTATAGTTTTATGAAGTATCTTCTTGAGGAAAACTTTATATGGTTTGTAGATAATTCAAAAGAGAACTATGAACTGTACTATTATGGTGCTGATACAAGCATTAAATCTAACTGGGATAGATTTGATATGCCAGATCAGTTTATGCATAGGAAACTATATGAGGAAGACAAACTGAGAACACAGACTGCTGTTTTGGCAATTGAAAACGGAGACTGCGATGTCTTAGACAATCTACACGCGAGAGAGATACCCGAGTTACATGATATTACTATATGGGGAACTGACAACTTAGATTTTGTTAAAAACCGGAATGATGATCTGATAGAAGCTATCGCCGCTTCTGAAAATGAAGAAATCCTTGCGTACTTCTCTGATGAATTCCCTGTACAAGACAGATGGAAAAGAGAAAACTCTTTGATGTTCCCATTTTTGAATGATGTTATCAAAATAATGCTTGACAACAATAATAATAAATTTGCTGAATTTATTATCCGCAAAATGATCGCTCATAATAAATCTACTTATGAAAAGACATATTCTCTTATCAAAGAAGCCTGTCAAGCAGAATATAATGCAATACAAAAGAATAAAGAGAAAATCATCAAGGAAGCATATCAAAATGGTATCAGCCTTGCTGATTTAAAAGTATCTGGCTATGAAGGACATCACGAAAAAGTGGACCGGTCGCCGTCAGGACTGGAGCCGCATCTACGCTCAGCTTGTGATCTACTACGGCGACAGGATCCCGGAATAACACTTATATCTTGACAATCAAATAATCATGTGCTAATATGCAGATAAGACCGACTGCTTTCACAATCGGTCTCATCATACACTTTTCTATTACACTATTTTGCGTTTACACAGAATTTGGGATTGACTCGAAAAATCAACTAATCTCAAAGTTAAACAATCATTTCGGTATCATTATCTCCCTTTTCAACTCTTTCGGAGAGTGAAGCTGTTTGATGCTTACGAATCAAAGAATAATTACTTAGCCCTAAAACATAAAATGATTCAGAGGGAATGCGCCACTTTTGGCACTTGTTTGGCACTTATTTGTACTAAAAATCGTCTGAAGTCGCTTGAAGTCACTATAAATAGAGCTTCAAAAATCGCCGAAATACAGCCATTTTCGCTTTTCACTAAAAACTACTAAAATGCTCAGGATTAATTCAATTCCCGTACGGGTCACCAAGCATAAGGCTCAGAAATGACGTTAAATCGCCATTTCTGAGTTCTTTTTTTATCCCGTGACGGCTTCTGTCCTTTACTTGTCCTTTATACAGCTTCGGGCTGTCCTTTGTCCGTGTCGTGCTTCTTGAAGTCAAGCACTGATGCGATCGCATCTCCTGCTCTCGCCTGAGCCTGATTGAACACATGACAATAGATAGAAGTCGTTGTTGTGATCGTCGAGTGACCTAACGCTCCCGACACGGTAGCTGCGTCCACGCCCTCGTTGATGAGAGCCGATGCATAGAAGTGTCGCAGGGAGTGAATGTCACAGAAACGGAATTTGTTTTCTTCACAGAATTCTTTGAGCCAGAAATACGGTGTATTGTTGTTCATCGGTCTGCCGTCCCACTTTACGAACAGGCGGTCATAGTCCTGCCATTTCGTGCCGAGCTTAATACGCTCCTCGTCCTGTTCCGCTTTATACTCACGGAGCAAGTCCATGACGCTCTGAGGAAATTTCAGGGAACGCTGAGATTTCTTTGTTTTAGTGGTATCGGTGTAGATGCCCTTTGAAGCGGTGTAATTGCTTGTCCTGCGGACGCTGATAACACAGTTGTCCCAGTCAATGTCCTTCCATTCAAGACCGAGCATTTCTCCACGTCTGAATCCGCTGTATATCGCCAAAGTAAAGAAAGTGCGGTATTTGAGCGGAGCAGTTTCAAGGAGCCGAAAGAGCTGTGCGACTTCTTCGAGAGTGTAGATGTCCTTCTCCTTCTTCTCACCCTTCGGAACGGTAACACGCTTGCAGGGGTTATCGGTGAGCATTTCCATCTTCACAGCGTAGCTGAACACATTGCTGATGAAGCTGAGATGATGAATGGCTGTCTTTCTCGACAGCGGTTTGCCGTTTTTCAGGCTCTTGCCGTTAAGTGCCAAATCGTTGATAAACTGCTGGATATGACGGCTGGTGATTTTGTCAAGTCTGAGATGTCCGATAGCAGGATACACCCTAACGGTAAGCTGTTTCATACGTTCGTAGGAAGTGTTGCGGAGATTGAGTTTCGCATACTCCTCAAACCACTGTTCAGCGAAGTCCTGAAACTTGATATTCGCAGTGACCTGACCTTTCATACACTTGTCCTCAAAAAGGATAGCCTGTTTCTGAAGCTCTTTCTCGATCTGCTTTGCTGTCATTTTCGGCTCAGGCTTCCAAGTCATGGTCTGCACGACCTGATTACCTGATGTATCATATCCGCAGGAAACTCTGATCTGATAGGAGTTTCCTCTTTTTCTTATCG
>SFMO01000162.1 GCA_004554385.1 Ruminococcus flavefaciens | reverse complement strand
CTCCCACTTAACGGTAGGGACTACCTCTTTTAGAACTTCCACTTATACGGTAGGACACACCTCTTTTGATAAGCTGCGCTTATCTTTACTGTTATTATACTACGCCAGCTGTACTATGTCAATAGGATTTAAATAAAACTGTGCTATTATAGCACAATTTTTGTTAGGAATGGAATCCCTTTTTGAATTTAACGCCTACGGCTTAAAACAAGCGGTAAAAAAACAATCATTCCAATAATTCCAATTAAAAATGACAGGAACATGGCAATAGCAAAGCCAAAAGAAAAGATTAAAGCACCTATAATGCTGCATAAGCATATATTAGATGTAAAAAGCAATGGTAGCCTTATTAATGCTCCCCATAGTCCTCCATACTTGATAACCGAAGCGATAAGAACTACGCTTGCTATCAGAGTAAGGATAATAGTAATCGGGAGTATCCACCGAACACAAATGTCAAGATTATCGGGGTACCAATCACAAAAAGCTATATAGAGCAATACGTATAATCCGATTATCAAGGCAGGAGAGATAGCTGCTACAGAATGCTTGAATAAATATTTGAAGCCATGCTTTGAATTATCGAAATAATTGTATTTTTTTATAGCTCCGAGCGGCAGTCGGCTGAAAAACTCATACATTGAATCAGAAAAAGCAAGCTCAAACAGGAGTGCCAAAAAACCAATACCAATGAGATAACCGACCTGTAAACGCTCATTAAAGGAATGAACTGTGTCAATAATGACATTAAGGAACGCATTTTGAGTAAAGTTAAGATGTGATGTTTTTTCGGAAAGAATAGTCTTTATGATTTCACGAATACAAAAGGCTGAGAGTGCCACCGATAGCAAACAAAAAATAACAGGTTTAATACTTCTTTTGATATTTGTCATATTTACCCCTCCTTCAATTTCATTGCTTAAATTGTGCTATAATAGCACAATTTATATTTTCATTGACTTAGGCTTGCTGCGGAGTATCTCATTTACTTTATCTTTCAGCTCTGCCTGATACCTGACAGCAATCTTGCCGTCTTTGCGGCTTACGCTGAACTTTAAGTCTGATTTTTTATCCGCTGCTGCCTTTTGGAGCTTTGTCAGCTCATCTTCACTGACTATCCGTATA
Source organism: Ruminococcus flavefaciens (assembly GCA_004554385.1). Classification (GTDB taxonomy): domain Bacteria; phylum Bacillota; class Clostridia; order Oscillospirales; family Ruminococcaceae; genus Ruminococcus; species Ruminococcus flavefaciens_T. The sequence goes on along the minus strand of SFMO01000162.1, from coordinate 8,552 downwards.
TAGTCAGCTCCATAGCTCAGACCGTTCTTTCGGGCAATCGCAGAAATAATATCCTTGTTGAATACGTTCTCTTTGAAGTCTGGCAGCTCCGCAGCGTTCCGCTGCTCCATGAGCTGCTGTGTTACATTACCGATAGCAATGAACTGTTCAAGCTCTTTCTGCGACCATTTACCTGTGAATACTTCCTCCATTATTTTGTCTGGAGTAGTCGCAGCATTTTTGGACATATCATAAAGGCAAACGCCTTCACGGCTGTATATAACGATATTATCAAACTGCTTGCTGCCGTATATCTCCCTCAGATTACTCGGTATCTGATCTACTATATGATCATGCTTGTCCTTTGCTGTTGCCCTGGGCAACTTTCCTGCGACAAGCTGCTTTTCATATCTGAGGATCGTACTCAGATATGAAATTTGAGGTTTTACGGCAACTAAAGCAAGTGTGACGTTATATCCGTTTTCTTTGAAGCCCTTACAAGTTGCTAAAGGTACTTCCGCTGTTCGGAGAGTCCCTTCTACCAATACATTATATTTCTCAGCTCTGAGCCTTGACACAAGAGCTTCTGTGACCTTTCCAGAAAATTCATTTGTGAAGTCAACACTGTCCTTGCCGTATTTTCTCTGCAATTCTGCATAATCAGGGTGCAGCGGACGGAATTCATCACCGTTTATAACGATAAGATTATACTCGCACTGAGCTTTCATAATATCTTGAAGTCCTGTCTTTCCTGCGCCAGACTGCCCTCCCAAAATGAAAGCTTGCGGAATATCATCACGCTTTTTACAAGATATAAGCTCATTGTATTGCTTGTTTACAACTCTATCCAGAACTTCTATCGTGAAATCACCGTCATTCATTGTTCTTTATCACCTCATTAGCATAATCACGGGCAAATTCAAATTTTGCCTGTATAAGTTTCAATTCTTCCATTGTGTATTCTTTGCCTATAAGGTTTTCTTTGATTTGGAATATCATGTGTCCAAGAATATTCAAAGGGTGTTTCTCATCATCTTGAATATTCTTTGCAATCATATAACGTGTTATGGTTGCATATATTTCTGCTGCGACCTCAGACATTACTTCCTTTTCAAGTGTAATAAAGTAATCCATTTTCTGATCCTCCTTTATAGTCAGCTTTGCTTCCATACTATCCAGAAGCTTTAATATTGTCGAGAGCTTAGGATCCGTCTTGCCTTTTTCAAGTCGAGCTATTACAGGCTGCGGAACACCACTCCTTGCGCTGAGCTGCGGCTGTGTAATGTGTCGGCTCTTTCTGAGCTGTACGAATGATTTTATAAACTGCTCTTTTTCATCAAATTCCATTTTTATATCCTCCTATTATAATATTATAACTCGTAAGTTATAATTTGTCAATAGCGGATAAATAAAAAATCTCTCCCCGGTTGTCACTGGGGAGAGATTTTGTGCTATTATAGCACAATTTTTTTCTGCTGCTCAAGAAGATCATGTACCTTGTCTTTGTCGCTGCGGTTGATCTTTACGATATAGTGACCTTCGCTTTCTTTCATTTCAAAGGTAATACCGCTGCTTTTCAGCTTTTCCGCAGCTTCCTCGGAGCTTACTTCGATAAAATAAGGATCAACGATCTCGGCAAGCTCTGATGTTGGCTTATCGTCCGCAGCACTTTCAAGCTGTTTTGTCAGCTCATCGAGCCGCTGCGACTTCTCTTGCAGCTCTTGCTCATGTGGGAACGGAGTATCAAGCTGCGCCATTGCTTCTTCAAGCTGATTTTGAAGCCTTTCAAGCTGCTGCTTTGCAGCTGTCAGCTTATCCTCCATGCCATTGAGAGCATTATCGAGCCTTGTGAAGTTACCGCTTTCGCTGCCGCCGAGCTCAGTCTTATATGAAGCTGATCCCGACAGAGTTGCAACATACACTCTGTTCATAGGCTCATATCCGATGTTCAGTTTAAAGCCCTGATAGCTACCGACCTCTACATTTCTTGTAATATCAGCCCTTGCAGCCTGTTTACAAGCTTCTATGAGAGCTTTTCCTGCCTCGTCCTTATCTGTATATACCTTGCCGAAAAGCTCAATAGACGGAAATGCAGGCTTGCCCTTATCGTCAAGGACTATCGAGCGTTCATTATAAGCCTTTAAATCCTTTTCGATGTTGGATATAAGAAGTTCGTTGAATTTTATCATTGCAGGAAGGTCTATCATAACCTTGTCTTGCAGATCATATAAAGCGTTCATGTGACTTGCTTTCAGCATTTTCAGCTTGCTTACCTCTATATCCAAGTCCATTTTTTCTTTTATTAACGGATTTCCTGCGGATAATGCCTTTATTTCAGCATACGACAAAGATACTTCATCTAAGTCCTGACACGAACGCACAGGAGACTTGCTTGTCATTATCTGGCTTGTAAATTGCTGCTTATTTTCAAGCATTTGATAAAGATATGCGTCAAATGTACCTTCGGTAACACATCTGTACAAGTCAACCTTGTCATTTTCGTTGCCCTGTCTTACCATTCTTCCACGCCGCTGCTCCATATCTGAAGGTCTGCTCGGTGCGTCAAGATCGTATGAAGCTACAAGCTTATCTTGTATATTCGTTCCTGCACCCATTTTCTGAGTAGAGCCTATAAGCACTCTTATCTCGCCTTTACGAACCTTTGCAAAAAGCTTGTCTTTTGCGTCCTCTGTCTTTGCACTATGTACAAACGCTATTTCTTCGGGAGGAACACCTTTTTTTATGAGCTTTTCCTTTATATCATCATAAATGCTGAATTTCTTACCATTCTTCTTTTCGTCTGCCTTTGACTGCGGCACACCTAAGTCACAGAAAATCACTTGAGTTGAACGCTTTTCTGCCGTCTTTTCCCATACATCATATACAACGTTTATCGTGAGATTAAGCTTTGAGTTTTCATCATCAGGAAATTCTGGATTAATAAGCCTTACATCAAGACCTATCTTTTTTCCATCGCTCACTATCTTCAGCATATTATCAACTGAAGGATCGACTTCTCTTAACCTGATACGCCTTGCTCTTTCACTGAGATTTTCTATGAGCTTTTTCTGTAATTCAGATGGCTGCGCTACAATAGTATGCATTTCACACTCTGGTATCTTCAAACCGAGCTGATCGGTTGTCTTAATATCAGCGCATTCCTTGAATAACGTCATAAGCTCAGGCATATTATTAAACCTTGCAAACCTTGTTTTCATCTGATAACTGTTGCCCTCTGGTGACAGCTGACTTTCTGTTACTGTTTCCGCAAAGTTCGCAGCCCACATATCAAAATGCTTTAAGCCTGTTTCCTCAAGGAGATCATTCTGTAAGTATCTCATCATCGTGTAGATTTCTGAGATACTGTTGCTGACAGGTGTGCCGTAAGCAACACCTTAACAACGATTATTTGGGTTATGTTTGGACGGTTGGTTTTACGATAATAAACGAAAGGAGGAATACAAATGATTGATATCGTTCAGGGCAACGCCGCAACTCCCGATAAACTATTGACCGAAACAGCACAGAAAATAATAAACACGACCACAAAATACTGCGGAGGAACAGGGCATATAGTTGTGCCGGAGGTCATTTTTTAATGATCGTTGCTGTAAAGCTGTTGGCATGAAACGATAATATCATTCCGCTTTGTGGCATAGATTTCGATTGTTCCTATGTTTCATCTGATACCATAAAATAAAACGCAACTGGTTATATGCAAATATGACCAGTTTTGCTATAATAAGAAAAAACAGAAATGAGGTACTCATAATGGAAGAAAGATATCAGCTCAACAAGGAACTTGCACAGATGCTCAAAGGCGGCGTGATCATGGATGTTACCACTCCTGAACAGGCGGTTATCGCACAGGAAGCAGGTGCGTGTGCAGTTATGGCTCTGGAACGTATCCCTGCGGATATCAGGGCTGCCGGCGGCGTGTCAAGAATGAGCGATCCTGCTATGATCCGTTCAATACAGGAAGCTGTGACTATTCCGGTCATGGCGAAGTGCCGTATCGGTCATTTTGTTGAAGCACAAATACTGGAAGCAATCGAGATCGACTATATTGATGAAAGCGAGGTGCTTTCGCCTGCCGATGATGTTTTCCATGTGGATAAGCGAAAATTCAAAGTGCCGTTCGTCTGCGGTGCCAGAGATCTTGGTGAAGCCCTTCGCCGTATTGCCGAGGGAGCATCTATGATAAGAACAAAGGGCGAGCCTGGTACCGGCGACATCGTGCAGGCAGTTCGTCATATGAGAATGATGAATACACAGATCCGTCATGCTGTATCGCTCAGTGAGGACGAACTTTATGAAGAAGCAAAGAAACTTCAAGTGCCGTATGAGCTGCTGAAACAGGTTCACGATACGGGCAGACTTCCGGTCGTAAATTTCGCCGCCGGCGGTGTTGCGACACCTGCCGATGCCGCACTGATGATGCAGCTCGGTGCAGAAGGTGTGTTTGTTGGATCGGGCATCTTCAAATCCGGCGATCCCGTAAAACGTGCGAGTGCGATCGTACAGGCTGTTACGAATTATAATGATGCAAAATTGATCGCTGAACTTTCATCTGGACTTGGTGAAGCTATGGTCGGTATCAATGAGAGCGAGATCAAGCTCATTATGGAAGAAAGAGGTAAATAATGCGGATAGGTGTACTTGCAGTACAGGGAGCTTTTGCAGAGCATTCCGCAAAGGTATGTCAGCTTGGTGCTGAGGCAGTGGAGATACGCAAGAGACATGACATTCAGACGGAGCTTGACGGTCTGATCCTACCGGGCGGTGAAAGTACAGCGATGCGGAAACTTCTGACAGAGCTTGACCTGCTTGAACCGTTAAAGGAAATGATACAGAATGGTTTGCCTGTTTTTGGGACTTGTGCCGGTATGATCCTTCTTGCAAAAGAAATATCAGGCGGCGGTACTCCTTGCTTTGGAACATTGGATATATCTGTGCATCGGAATGCTTACGGCAGACAGCTCGGCAGCTTTCGCTGTGTCGATATATTTGCAGGGAAAGAAATCGAAATGCCATTTATCCGCGCACCGTATGCAACGAATGTGCGTGATAATGTCACAGTTCTTGCTTCACACGATAACAGGATCGTTGCAGTCAGACAAGATAATCAGCTTGCAACCGCTTTCCATCCGGAACTGACCGAGGATTTTACAGTTTATGAATATTTCTTTCAAACGATTGCCAAACGCCTAAGAAAGTAGTATAATCAAAGTAAGAGGTGGGGAAAATGCATATCCGAATTGACCGTGAAAGTAGCGTGCCGGCTTATATGCAGGTCTACAATGAACTGCGCAATAGAATCATATCGGGAGCATTTGTACATGGTGCAAAACTCCCCTCAAAACGAGAGCTTGCAAGAGATTGTCTTGTCAGTCTCCCGACGATAGAACACGCTTATCAACTGCTTTGCGATGAAGGGTTCTGTGAAATGCGTCTGCGAAGCGGTTGCTATGTGAAATACGCTGTCGAGAGCTTCTTCCCTGTTTCTGCAACAGAGGAGACGATCTTTCAAATAGACAGGGATCATATTCTGCATAACGACAATATTCCGTTTTCCTCGGTAGCAGCAATGCTGAGAAAAGTGATCCTTGATTACGGGGAACGGATACTGATGAAATCTCCAAAGGGTGGTTGTTCACAGCTTCGTGATGCGATATGCCGCTATCTTTCAAGATGCAGAAATATCAATGTATCCAGAGAACAGGTCATTATTGGTTCGGGGGCTGAATACCTGTACGGGATCTGTATCCAGATGCTTGGCAGAGGAAAGACCGTTGCGTTGGAATCGCCCTCTTACGAAAAAATAGAAGCAGTCTATAAGGCAAACGGCGCTGTTTGTGATATGCTTGAAATGGACGGAGAGGGTATCCGCACTGATGAACTCAGCAGAACAAGTGCAGAGATCCTCCATGTCACGCCTTTCAACAGCTTTCCAAGCGGCGTAACTGCTTCTGCTAAGCGCAGACAGGTCTATCTGGAATGGGCGTATCAGAGGAATGCGGTCATTATTGAGGATGACTATGATTCTGAATACACTCTGAACGGAACAGCACCGCAGACATTGTTTGCACAGTCGGAAAACGATCATGTCATATACATCAACACCTTCTCAAAGACTATCGCTCCCTCACTTCGTGTTGCCTATATGCTTCTGCCTGAGAAACTGCTGCCTCTATATGAACAGACTGTCGGATTTTATTCCTGCACAGTCCCTATGCTTGAACAGTTCTTTCTTGCTGAATGGCTCGACAGCGGTGAATTTGAACGGACGATCAATCGAGTCAGGAATACTAAAAAAATATGATTTAAATGAGAGCTGCCTACAAGATTGGCTTCAAGGGCGGTGCGACTATGATGCAGTAGATTCAGGACTGATATGATCAAAGCATAAGGAAAAGGGCAATGTCCTCCGTGAGTGGAAGGCATTGCCCTTATTTCCTTTAGAAAAATAAGTTCAATTGTTTTTGCAGCCATTGAAGGCAATACAGATCATCAAATAAAGTGTCTGCTTTGTACTGCTCCATAAAGCTATAATTTCATCATACGATACCCAATACCGATATGTGTTTGTATCAGCGCCTGACTGCTGTCACTCAGCTTTTTTCGCAGGGTAGCCATAAATACACGCAGGGAGGCTTCGCTGTTATCCGCAGGAGTTCCCCATACACTTTGGATAATGTACTTATGTGTCAGCACCTTGCCGACATTCTTGGCAAGCAGGCACAGCAGCTTGTATTCTATCGGTGTCAGGTGAAGTTCTTCATCATCAAGGTGAACACAGCCCGAAACATAGTCTATCCGCAATCTGCCGTTGACAAACTCCGTGACCGAGATATTTTCGGACTTCATAAGCCGCCTTTGTATCACCCTGAGCCTTGCGAGAAGCTCATCGACAGAGAAAGGCTTTGTCAGGTAATCATCTGCACCTTTGTCAAGGGCTGTTATCTTATCCCTGTCCTCGCTCCTTGCACTGACTATGATGATAGGAACATCGCTCCAAGTGCGTATATGCTCTATGACCTCAACGCCATCAATGTCGGGCAGTCCAAGGTCAAGTATGATGATGTCAGGTTTATGCGAAGCGCTGAGCATGACCGCTTCTCTGCCCCTGACGGCGGTGATAAAGCGATAATCATTCATTTTAAGAGTGGTTGTTATAAGATTTCTGATAGGCTTGTCATCCTCCACCACCAGAACAAGATATTCATTCATTCAGATCGACCTCTCCTATTGGCAGAGTAAAGCTGACAACTGTACCGTTTGGTATGTTGTCGCTGACAGATATAGTACCGCCGTGTGAAGTAATAATTGACCTGCAAAGTGCAAGTCCCAGCCCAAGACTTCTTCTGCTGTCTGAGGAACGGCTTCCGCCCGTATAGAACATATCAAATACCTTTTCCTTTTCTTCATCGGAGATACCTGTGCCGTGATCGGACACGGATATCACTGCATACGCATTTTCACGGCACACAGTAACGGTAACATCAGAATTATCATCACTGTACTTGACTGCATTATCCATAAGATTGACTATGACCTGAACGATAAGGTTCGCATCTGCCATGACAGGGATTATCTCGTCAAGCATATCTACTATGATATTTCGCTTTGAGTGAGTGCGTTCGGTGTGTCTGACAGCCTCCTGCACGATGTCATCAAGTATCTCTACCGAGATATTGAGCTGCATTCTGCCGTCCTCAATTCGTGTGGCATATAAGAGATTTTCCACCATTCCGATAAGCCACATAGATTCGGAATAAATATCCGTGTATATCTGCTGACGTGCTGATTCATCAAGCGTATCGCCGCCTGACAGTAGCGTACTGGCATTGCCTGATATGGAGGTCAGCGGTGTTCTGAGGTCATGGGATATGGAACGGAGCATATTAGCTCTAAGCTGTTCATTCTGCGCCAGAAGTGCTGCCTCCTCCTTTTCACGGGCATTCTGCTCGGCAATCAGGGTATTGCGTTTGAGCTTATTGGCAAGCGTTCCGGCTATGAACGCTGTAATAAACATTGTCACAAATGTGACAGGATAGCCTGCATCGTGAGCTGAAAGAGAAAACTCAGGATAGGTGAAGAAGTAGTTAAAAAGCACAACGCCCACTACCGATGAGATCAGACAAAATTGTATCTTAGACGTGAAAATGGATATCACAAGTACAGCGATGATATACAGCATAATGATATCCGCATCGGCAAGATGAAAGGCTTTGAAAGCATACCCGGCAAGGGTTGCAGCGGTCAGCACCACAAGACATACGGCGGAGTCTTTGAACACAGACAATGATTTAGATTTTTTGATAGAGTCAGCAGTCATAAGGATCACCCTTGTTATTATAACATATCACTTTTGTGTTCGTCAATAGCGTCTTTTGATGCTTCTTGTTCAGGGCTGCTGTTCTTTTGTATCTCCTCAAGGAATTCATCAACTTTTTTCATAATGTAAAAGCCGTAGAGAAACATTGCTCCTACAGACAGTGCAAGCAGAATATCTCTCACACGATCATCTCCTAAATTCTGAAACATTTCTGGATATCCCGAACCTCACCTAT
>SFMO01000161.1 GCA_004554385.1 Ruminococcus flavefaciens | reverse complement strand
GGCATGACAGGCGGTACAGGTACCGCTGCTGTACTTACAGGAAAGGTAAGCCCCTCAGGAAAGCTGCCTGACACTATTGCAGAAAAAATCTCGGATTACCCATCAGATAAATTCTTTGGTGATAAGAAGAAAGCTGTATATTCAGAGGATATATTTGTGGGTTACCGCTGGTTCGAAACGTTTGCGAAGGACAGAGTTCTTTATCCCTTTGGATTTGGCTTATCATACACTAAATTTGATATCGCACTGACCTATGCCAAAAGTTCTGATAACGAAAGCGTTATAAGCGTAAACGTAACAAATATCGGCAGCTGCAGGGGCAAAGAAGTTGTCCAGGTATACTGTGAAGCTCCTCAGGGCATACTTGGAAAGGCTAAAAGAGTACTGTGCGGCTTTGCCAAGACAAAGGAGCTTGCTCCAAATGAGTCTCAGTCACTGAAAATAATAGTTAAACACAGAGATATTGCTTCTTATGACGACAGTGAAGGCAGAAGCTGCTGGATACTTGAAAAGGGAAAATACACACTGCATATCGGTTGCAATGTCAGGGACTCAATAGGTCATCATGATTTTGAGATTGATGATGATATTATCATCGAACAGTGCTCACAGGCATTGGCTCCTGTAGAAGCTTTTGAGCGCATCAAGGCTGTGGAAACAGCTGACGGTCTGTCACATATTATGGAAAAAGTTCCGCTCAGTAAAGTGGATGAAGCTAAGCGCAGGCTTGATAAGCTTCCGGAGGAAATTGCATATACAGGTGACAAAGGAATAAAGCTTTCGGACGTAAAGAACGGCAGAAACACGATGAACGAGTTTATTGCTCAGCTTTCCGACCATGATCTGTCCTGCATGATACGCGGTGAAGGTATGGGAAGTCCGAGAGTTACAGCAGGAACAGCTTCTGCATTCGGCGGAGTTTCAGACGAGCTTGTGAAATTCGGTGTGCCTGCATGCTGCTGTTCGGACGGTCCTTCGGGTATGAGACTGGATTGCGGCACAAAGGCTTTCAGCCTGCCCAACGGTACTCTTATTGCCTCAACTTTCAATCGTGAGCTTGCGGAAGAACTTTTCACATTTATGGGAACTGAGATGATAGCAAACAAAGTTGATTGTCTGCTCGGTCCCGGAATGAATATCCATCGTCACCCTTTAAACGGAAGAAACTTTGAATACTTTTCCGAAGATCCGTTCCTTACAGGACAAATGGCAGCTGCCGAGCTGAAGGGACTTCACAGTGTAGGCGTTGAGGGTACTATAAAGCATTTCTGTGCCAATAATCAGGAAACAAACCGACATTTCCTTGATTCGGTAGTTTCCGAAAGAGCTCTCCGCGAGATATATCTCAGGGGCTTTGAAATTGCTGTCAAGGAAGGCAAGGCACGAACAATCATGACCACTTACGGTGCTATCAACGGTTTGTGGACAGCGGGCAATTTCGACCTCAATACCATAGTTCTTCGTGATGAGTGGGGATTTGACGGCTTTACCATGACGGATTGGTGGGCAAATGTCAACAACAGGGGCGAGGAGCCGAAAAGAAGCTATTATGTGCCAATGGCTAAAGCGCAGAACGATGTATACATGGTCTGCTCGGACAGCTCATGTGTTGACGAAGATATAGATTCAGCTGTTAAAAACGGTGAGCTCACAAGAGGAGAGCTCCAGAGAAACGCAGGGAATATACTTGGTTTTATTCTGGGAACACAGGCTATGAAGCGTCTTGACGGCGAGGAGGACACTGTTGAGATCATCAACAGAAACGATGGTGACGAGGCATCTGACGAGCCTGTAGTATTTTATGACCTCGACAATGAGCTGGAACTTGATCTTTCGGGTGTTAAGTGCCAGAAAGGCAAGAATCACTCATTTGCTGTTATAGTCAAAAAGCAGGGCTGGTACAATGTCACAGTTACAGCTTCTTCAACTCAGAGTCCTCTTGCACAGATCCCTGTGACGATTTTTGCAATGGGCACTGCAAGCGGAACTCTCACCTGGAACGGTACAGACGGCAAGCCTGTCGCTTTGTCATGTGAGATACCGATGTTTTCGCGTTTTACTGCTTTACGGCTTTACTTTGCACAGAATGGGCTTGATATAAAGAGCATAAGCTTTAAACTTGTCCGTGAAGCGGATAATATGGATCTTGCTTTTGCTGAGGAGAATGATTGATGAATATACAGATCTTTGGTACAAAAAAATGCTTTGACAGTAAAAAAGCAGAGCGCTACTTCAAGGAACGCGGAATAAAATATCAGTTTATCGATATGAAGGAGAAAGGTATGAGCCGCGGCGAGTTAAATAATGTAAAGCAGGCTCTCGGAGGCATCGATAACCTGATCGATCAGGGACATAAGGACAAGGATATGCTTGCACTGCTGAAATATCTTTCGGACGAGGATAAAGAGGAGAAGATCCTCGAAAATCCTCAGATTATACGCACTCCTGTAGTCAGAAACGGTAAAAAGGCTACTATCGGATATTGTCCCGATGTATGGAAAGAATGGGATTAATATAGTTAAAAAATAAAAATATATTAAAATCAGTAAATTTTTGCTAAAAGGTAGTGCATTTTTTCTTAAAATATGTTATAATTACATCATGTTGGTTTGAAAACTGACAGGATCATGACGGAAATATGCTATTTTCCGCATAATATTTATAGGGATTATTTCCCGAAAGGAGCTATAATTATGGGTCTTATCAAAGCAGGTCTCGTAGCAGCAAGTCAAACACTGGCTGATACATGGCTGGAATTTTTCGTTTGTGAGTCTATTCCAACTGATGTTCTCGTTGTAAGAGGAAAGAAGCAGCTTGGAAAACATTCTTCCAATACAAAGGGAAATGATAATGTTATCTCTGACGGAAGCGGTATCGTTGTACATGAAGGTCAGGCTATGATCATGGTAGATCAGGGCGTTGTAACTGAAATTGCAACAGAGCCGGGTGTATATAAGTATGAATCAGGCACATCTCCGAGTATCTTCTCAAGCAGCTTCGGTGCAGGTCTGAAGGAAACCTTCAAGGAAATGTGGGATCGTATCAAGCACGGCGGTACAGCTGCAAAGGATCAGAGAATCTATTACTTCAATATGAAGGAGCTTGTTGATAATAAGTTCGGTACTCAGAATCCTGTTCCTTTCAGAATGACATATCCGGATCTCGGCAGAAGCTTTACAGTAGGTGTTCGCTGCAACGGTATCTATTCTTACAGAATAGCTGATCCTGTTGTGTTCTATGTAAATGTTTGCGGAAACGTTACTGACAGATATACACGTTCAGAGCTTGATAATCAGCTCAGAGGAGAGTTTGTTGATGCTCTTCAGCCTGCATTTGCTGCTATCTCAGCTACAGGTATCAGATATGATGAGCTTCCCGGCAAGCAGAATGAGGTAAAGCAGGCATTCGAAACACAGGTAAATCCTATGTGGATCGAAAAGAGAGGTCTTAAGATCTGGTCTGTAAGTATCCTTTCTGCTACAGTAAGCGATGCCGATATGAAGCGTATCCAGGAATTCGAAGACAGAGCCTGGAACCGCGACCCCGGCAATGCAGCTGCTACTCTTGTTGAGGCACAGGCTCAGGCTATGCAGAATGCTGCAAGCAATCCTAACGGCGCTGCTATGGGACTTTTCGGTATGGGAATGGCTCAGCAGGCAGGCGGCATGAATGCTCAGGCATTGTTCGGAATGGCTCAGCAGAATCAGGCACAGCAGCCTCAGGCTCCTCAGGCACCTGTCGGCGGCGGAGCTCCCGCAGCTGATTCATGGACATGTGAGTGCGGCGCTTCAAATACAGGCAAGTTCTGTGCAACATGCGGAAAGCCAAAGCCTGTAGTACTTACTGCCGATGGCTGGACATGTGACTGCGGATCAGTAAACAAGGGCAAGTTCTGCTCCAACTGCGGAAAGAAGAAGCCCGAAGGTGCACCGCTTTATAAATGCGACAAGTGCGGATGGGAACCCGAGGATCCGATGAATCCTCCTAAGTTCTGCCCTGAGTGCGGCGATCCGTTTACTGATGATGATATTGTAAAGTAATTATTACATAACGGGCGGACCTTTGCGTCCGCCTGTTTTAGATTAAAGCAGATTATAGAGGTGAAATAAATGCCTGATGTAATGGAATATAAGTGTCCTGCCTGCGGAGGAAAGCTTGAGTTTGACAGTAATTCCCAGAAGATGAAGTGCCCTTTTTGTGATTCGGAATTTGATGTTGACTCATTAAAGGAATACGACAGTGTTCTTGATGAGCAGAAAGAAGACGATATGACATGGGAGTCTTTAGCAGGAAGTGACTGGAAGGAAGGCGAGACCGAAGGTATGCGCGTATATACGTGCAAATCCTGCGGCGGTGAGATAGTTACTGATGCAACTACCTCTGCGTCCACCTGTCCGTACTGTGACAATCCAGTAGTAATGAGCGGAAACTTTTCAGGTATTCTTAAGCCTGATTGTATAATCCCTTTTAAATATGATAAGGAAGCTGCCAAGACGGCTCTAAACAAGCATATCGAGGGCAGAAAGCTTCTTCCGAAGGTCTTCAAGGATCAGAATCATATTGATGAGATCAAGGGAGTTTATGTTCCTGTATGGCTGTTTGACGCTCAGGCAGAGGCTCAGATGATATACAAAGCCGAGAAGATACGCCGCAGGAGCGACAATAACTTCAATTACGTTGAGCGAAGCTATTATTCGGTAAGACGTGAAGGAAATGTTATATTTGAGAACGTCCCCGTTGACGGTTCAAAGAAAATGGCGGACGATCTTATGGAATCAATAGAGCCATTTGACGCTAAGGGTGCTGTTGATTTTCAGACTGCCTATTTATCAGGATACCTTGCAGACAAGTATGATGTCACCGCGGAAGAAAGCGTTGAACGTGCGAATCAGCGTATAAAGAACACCACTGAACAGCTTTTTGCGAGTACAGTTCAGGGGTATGATACGTTCAACAAGGAAAACGGAAATATATCGCTTAAAGGCGGAAAGGCAAAATATGCTCTGTACCCTGTATGGCTCCTTAATACGACATGGAACGGCAATAAATACACATTTGCAATGAATGGACAGACGGGAAAATTTGTGGGAGATCTTCCTGTTGATTCCGGTGCTGCAATGAAGTGGTTCTTCGGTATTGCCGCAGCTGCAACAGCAGTTTGCTTCGGTATATCAATGCTGCTCGGATTGTAAGGAGATGATGGAATGAAAATGAAAAAAATAGCTGCATCAGCTGCAGTACTTCTTCTGGCGATCCTTTCATTTGGAATAAATAACCGTTCTGTTCCAATGATAAATACATCAATGACAGCAGCTGCTGATTATGAGTTTGAATTCGTTGACGAGGATGACGCTGAGGATGCTCTGGAAGCTTATTCAGACGAAGAATACGATTATGAAGACAGCTCTGAAGGTGAATGGAAGACCGTTGAAAGGTCATACAGTCCTGTTCGCTCCTTCTTTATAAGTCTGGTCATAGGAGTTGTTATTGCTCTGATCGCTGTTTCTATTATGAAATCAAGCATGAAGTCAGTTCGCAAAAAGACAGGGGCAACAGAGTACCGTAAGCAGAACAGCTTCAATTTATCTGTAAAAACTGACGATCATCTTGGTACAAAAGTTGAAAAATCACCGAT
>SFMO01000160.1 GCA_004554385.1 Ruminococcus flavefaciens | reverse complement strand
GCTGCTGATTGTTATTATTGTTATTGTTCTGCTCCCATGGATTCTGCTGCTGATTGTTATTATTGTTATTGTTCTGCTCCCATGGGTTCTGCTGCTGATTGTTATTGTTGTTATTATTCTGCTGATTATTGTTTCCTGCGCCGTTCTTATTATATGTTACCCACTGGTAATAAGCGGTCAGCGGAGTTCTGCCGTTGTAGTGATTGAGCCACTCATCAACTCCCCTGCCGGGCCATGTATTCATCATTATCTTGCCTGCGGTCTTGGGGATATTCTGGTTTGCGGTATAAACAGCCTTGCCGTCTACATACCATGTGATGTGATCGGGCTGCCAGTCGAAGCCGTAAGTGTGGAATGCCTCAGAGGAATCAAAGCCGAGGTCATACATGAACTCGTGTTTGCCCTGTCCGTTGGTGTAATAGTTGAACTGAACCTTTCTTGTATCCTTGCCGAGGATCTCAATATCGATCTCGTCCCAAGGGTTGTTATCGGAAGGTCCTGTATAAGTGAAGAATGAAGAAACGACACCGTCGTTCTTGATAGCCTTCATTGATGTCTCATAGTAGCCGTAGTGATAGAAATCATTGGTTCTGTACTCAGCACCTGCATAGTTGTACTTGCCTGAGTAGTCCTTGTCGATGGAAAGAGTCAGGCAGCCCTTGTCAAGAGATGTCTGTGACTTATACCAGCCGCAGTCAAAGGGATCGCCGTTCTCCCAGCCGTCAGATGCAATAAAATATCTTGAATTGCCGTCACGGAAGTCCTCAACCATTGTAGCCGAAGAATTCATAGGAGTGCCGAGGTCCTGAGAATTATTATTCTTAGGAGCAGTAGTTGTAGTTGTGGTCGTAGTCGGAGTGGTAGTTGTAGTAGTTGTTGTAGTAATGGTTGTTGTTGTGGTGGTGGTAGTAGTTGAAGTGGTAGTTGTGGTGCTGTTTACAGGATCATTATTATGCACCTCTCCCTGCTTGTACGATTCGGGAAGCTGAGAAACGGCATGAAGCAGATACTTCTGGATAGAAAGAGCGTCGCCGCTTGTGACAAGAGTTCCGTTCTCAAAAACGTCCGCATTTCTCAATCCCTGCTCCTTGATATGGTTTGGATCACTGCCATTAAGACCATACTTGTTCGGATTTGCCAGTGACTGCATAATAAGAACGCAGTCGCTCATATCAACTGTGCCGTCACAGTTGGCATCTCCCCATAATGATACGCCGTCAGCTGCAGAAACAGATGCTGAACCAAATGAAGCAGCCGCAGCCATAACTGTACAAGCTGCAAAAACAGCTGTGCACCGTCTGAAAATGTGCTTTTTCATAATATGCCTCTCATTCCGTGACCGTAGCCACAATATTTCATTAATATATAATGCAGTACAGCCCGGAATATCGGGCTCACATTACATTCTGTGCCTTTTTGCGGTATTCTGACGGAGTAAATCCTGTCTGTTCCTTGAACTGTCTTGCAAAATGGACATAGCTGTGATAACCGCTGCTCACAGAAATGTCGTTAATATTCATATTTGTAGTGGAAAGGAGCATTTTGGCATAGCTGACTCTGCTGCGGACAAGATCCTCAATAAAAGTCATGCCGAAATGCTTCTTATAGGCATGCTGAAAAGCCGAACGGCTCATCCGCACCTCGTGGGCAGTACTGTCAACACTGCGCTGTTCATATGGTCTGCTGTATATTTTATTGCGTACAGTTGAGATAAGTTCGAACTGACTGCTTCTTCTGCCCGACAGCTTGTTCTGATTCTTTTCGCGTATCTTGATGAACATCAGGCGCATGAAAAGCGAAGCAGATTCATCTTTGCAGGGATTTTCCGAATATTTTTCATAAGCTATGGACTTTACGCAATAGCTGAGAAATTCAAGAGGCATAGTCACAACAGTTTCCATGGGTATGCCCATATTAAGGAACTCTTCTTCCTCAGCAGGATCGTCGAAATCAAAATGCACCCAGTCATTTTCGAATACATTGAGCGGTACGCAGCGGTAGCGCTGTGTTCTGCCCTTAGGGTATATGAATACCGAACCTGCAGGCGTGAGGATCTCTTTTCCGTTCACTTCAAAGATCGCAGGTGTACGAAGCAGAAGCAGCAGGTAATCGCCGCTCCCGTCAGGTCTGTCGATAAAAAAATCTGCATCATGGCAGTGGTCAAAACCAACATTGTTTATGATCATTGTCTATCCCTCATTCTATAGTTTTATATTTTACTTTTGTGACAGATTCCCGATCAAACATTCACGAAACGTTCATTTATTGATACGATTATACCACTTTCAAATCTATAAATATATTATTTTGATGTCAAAATTGGTACAATTATGATATCTGCATAAAATGTTATCCCCTGCATATGCAGGGGATATCTCATTTATTGATGTTCTTTTGTAAAATCCGGGAATTTGTAGCGCTTCTTATATTCCTTCGGTGTAACGCCGAGGTATTTCTTGAATATCTTGATAAAATAGCTCTGAGAACTGAATCCGAGCAGATTGCTTATCTCGGAATCCGTATACTCCGAGAAGGTCAGCAGATTAGCAGCCTCCTCAGCCTTTGTCTTGCTCACATAGTTGCTGAACGCAATACCTGTTTCAGCCTTGAAGAGTCTTGAAAGGTATGCAGGACTTATTTTTAAATAAGAAGCCGCATCCTCTATCATTATTTTACCGTGCAGGTGCTCGCTGATATAATCAAGAGCGCGTACTATCTGCTTTGAGTAGATACCGCTGTTGCGCACTCTTCTCATATGCCTCGTATAGCCCTCTATCATCTCCTGATGAACAGCATGTACCTCCGCATCAGTGCGGCATTCATCAGCTTTCATGATATAGATATCGCTGAGGCTGTACGCCTCTTCAAGAGTCATGCCGCTGTTTATGCAGAATCTTGCAATAAGCGCTGCGGAAATGGCAAAATGGTACTTCAGATTTTTCAGCGGATCCTTGCTGAGGATACCGTAGCCTTCTCCGCACAGAGGAGTCGCAAATACCTTTACGAGCTCGATATTGCCTGAACAGATACTCTCATAACAGGCTATTTCACGGTCAAACGGGGCGTGCTCAAATCCTTCCTCTCTTTTCAGAAAGAGATGTGAAGAAATATATTTTTCTGTGTAATCACTCATGTAAGTCACCTCGCAATTTGATACTCTAACTACATTATATCATTAAAATATGAATTATTCAAGCATTTAGTAGAAATTATACCACTATTTTTGAAAAAAATTATGCTTCTTATATCCATTGGATCATTGATCAGCACCCAATTCAAGCTCACCATACATTTTGTGCACGATGAGCTTGAAAATGCTGTTATTCGGTTTTATTCTCATGTTTAATTGAAAAAGTAAGGTAGTGCGTCCCATTGTTTATTTTTTGGATACTTGCCTGTAATATCCTTTCAATATTTTGCGAACTCTCAACAGTCTGAGTTCACACTTTCTTTATATATTGTTTATATTATAATAGATATTGTAGTAATAATATACCAACATTTCCCTCAAAGCAACAATTTCATGACATCATTTGGTGATTTTTACCTATTTTTCTGATTCAATAATTTTTATACTATACAGAGTAAATACAATTATTCATATTATCCACCTGTCATGTAAAAAGCGGTTAAATTTTCATTTCTGCTTTGATGTATAATATCTTCTCATTTGTTCTATCACAAAATAATTACAAAATTACACAAGCAATTTTTAGGCAAGGTGACTAAAGTCCGCAAATTTTAACTTGTAATTAACAGGTAAGATGTTTTATAATGTTATTATAGAGAAAAAAGAGCACTCGGTTCTTTATGGGGATTACCTAAATCATGGATTTTGCTTTTTAAACAGACAAAGGAGTGATTGAAGTGAAGAAAAAAACATTAATAACACTTATCAGCAGCGCTGTTACAGCGTTAGTGGCAGCTGCTATCCTGCCCGTCATTCCCGCAAGCGCAGCCGACCAGCAGATAAAAGGAAATATCGACGGCTATGACTACGAAATGTGGAATCAGAACGGTCAGGGACAGGTGTCCATGACTCCAAAGGCAGGCTCTTTCACCTGCTCATGGAGCAACATCGAAAACTTTCTCGCGCGTATGGGCAGAAATTACGACAGCCAGAAAAAAAACTATAAGTCTCTCGGAAACATCACCCTGTCCTACGATGTAGAGTATACCCCCAGGGGCAACTCTTATATGTGCGTATACGGCTGGACGAGGAATCCCCTCATGGAATATTACATCGTCGAAGGCTGGGGCGACTGGCGTCCGCCCGGAGACAGCGCTGAAAAAAAGGGAAGCATCACCCTTAACGGCAATATCTATGACATCTGCAAGACTATGCGCTATAATCAGCCATCTCTGGACGGTAACCGGACTTTCCCGCAATACTGGAGCGTACGTCAGACAAGCGGCTCACGAAATAACACCACAAACTACATGAGAGGCAATATCGACGTCACCAAGCACTTTGATGCATGGTCAAAAGCAGGCCTGGACATGTCGGGAACTCTTTATGAAGTTTCCCTTAACATCGAAGGTTACAGGTCAAGCGGCTCTGCCAATGTAAAAGCTATATACTTCAATGGATATATCCCACCTGAGCCGACTTCGGAATATATCACCGAGCCGACAACAATTCCTGAGTATATTGAGCCCGATGCAAACGGCTATTTCTTCACAGACAGGTTTGAAAAGGGCATGGGTGACTGGTCAGGAAGAGGCTCCGCAGAATTGAGTTCCTCCGACGGGTTCGACGGCTCTAAGGGAATATTGGTTTCCGACCGCAGTGACAACTGGAACGGAGCAGAAACTGAGCTGGATCCTCTTGCATTTATTCCGGGAAATACATACAGCTTCGGTGCTCTTGTAAAGCAGGATTCCGAAGCCTCAACACCAATCAGGCTCACCCTTCAGTATATAACCGGAGACGAGTATCACTATGATAAGGTCGCTGAAGTCAACGCTCCGAAGGGAGAATGGACAGATCTTTCCAATACATCGTTCACTATTCCGTCAGACGCTACAGAGCTTGTTCTCTACATTGAAGCTCCCGACAGTCTCACCAACTTCTGCATCGACAGCGCTTTCGGAGGCGTCAAGGATGCCCCATCAATTTCAGATACAGGAACTCACACTGTCGGTATCCCAGGCAATGAGATAACGACTGCAAATGACGAATCAAAGAGCCAGATCATCGGCGACATCAACAATGACGGTGTTATCAACGCATTTGATCTTGCTCCGCTCAGAAGAGGCATACTCAAGATGATGGCAGGCAGCGGCACAGTTCCTGCAAACTCTGACGTTAACGGCGACGGAACTGTCAATGTGGCCGACCTTCTCCTCCTTCAGAAGTACATCCTCGGCATGGAGAAGAAATTCCCGGATCCTGTAACAACTACCACTACCAGGGCGGTCACAACGACTACTCAGAAGACAGTTACCACAACCACTACTTCATCCTCTTCAAGCTCAGGCAAGAACCTCAACGCTGATATCCGCAAGGATATGCCTGCTCAGGTCCCCGGCGGAGCAGAGGCAAAGAGCCAGTGCAAGGTCGAAAAGAAGACCTACACCTGCAAATTCACAGGCAAACAGAAGTCATGCAACGTTATCCTTCCTCCGAACTACAGTTCAAGCAAGAAGTATAACGTAATGTATGTCCTCCATGGTATCATGGGCAGCGAAAACGACATGGTCAACGGAATGGGCGTACAGGAATTCATGACCAGTCTCCAGACATCAGGCAAGGCTGAGGACTTCATAGTTGTTACACCTAATATGTTTACCAGCAAGACCATGAACGGCCCTAACGGCATCAATCAGCAGACCTGCGCTGAATACGACAACTTCCTCTATGACATCTCTGACAGCCTTATCCCATATATCGAAGCCAACTACCCTGTAATGACAGGCAGAGAGCACAGAGCTATCACAGGCTTCTCAATGGGAGGACGTGAAGCTATCTACTGCGGACTTATGCGCCCAGACCTCTTCGCTTACGTCGGCGGAGCTTGTCCTGCACCCGGTATAACCCCCGGCAGCGATATGTTCATGCAGCACCCCGGCTGTATGCAGGAGAGCGAAATGAAGTTCAGAGACGTTGGTCCCGAGCCAAATGTATTTATGATCACAGGCGGCACAAATGACGGTACTGTCGGCACATTCCCGAAACAGTACAGCGACATTCTCACAAGAAACGGCGTTGACCACGTTTATCAGTCAATTCAGGGCGGTGGTCACGGCGCTGATTCCGTAAAGCCTCATCTCTACACATTTATGAGATACGCTTTCAAATAATGATATAGTTTATATATGAAGGGCAGCGCTTTATGCGCTGCCCTTCTTTTTCGGGAAACAAAAAACCATTGGAGCTTCGGAAAGATACCGAACTTCAATGGTTTTTCTGATCTTATTCTGTTCTGAGCGCTTCCACAGGATCCTTTCTTGCAGCAACACCGGACGGGATAAGTCCTGCAATAAGCGTAAGAACCATACTTATGACGATAAGTATCACAGCACCTGCAACAGGCACATGAGCATGAAGTGTATCAAGACTTATCACGCTGTGGATTATAGCATTTATCGGTATGGTAAGGAGCGCAGAAACTCCGATACCGATAAGACCAGCCGCAAGACCTACAAGCAAGGTCTCCGCATTGAACACAGTTCTGACATTGTGCTTTGAGGCACCGATAGCTCTGAGGATACCGATCTCTCGTGTTCTTTCGAGTACAGAGATGTAAGTTATGATTCCTATCATAATAGAAGAAACCACCAGCGAGATGCCTACAAAGGCTATAAGCAGGTAGGAAATACCGCTTATGATGCCTGTTATGGACGACATGAGCAGAGCCACCATATCAGTATAGTGGATAACGTCCTGCTCCTTTGAGGTTCCGTCATTGTAGCGTTTGATAGCATCTGCAATATCATCCTTGTCCTCAAAGCTCTTAACGTAAATACGTATCATAGAAGGGTCGCTCTCATCAGCTAATCCGAGAAGCTTAAGATTGTCGTCATATGTCGAATCAGAGATCTCCTCGGGAGTATACTTATCGAAAACCACTCCGTATACTTCGTCGGTGATGTGAGCCGTATCAAGCATCTTTGCCAGTTCAGCATTCGGGAGAGAACCAAGCTGCTCCTGAACAGCTTGTGCATACTGCTCTGCGATCTGACTGCGGATAGCCTCCTCGGCATAGCTCTTTATCTCATCATCACTCATCTGAGCAACAAAAGAATTTATCTGCGAAGTATCAACACCAAGCTCAGAAGAATACATCTCAGCAATCTGACTAATGAACTTGCTGCGGTCAAAATCCTTCATAGCAGCTGCAACCTGAGCATCTGCCTGAGCAGGATCGGGCTGAGCAGCCACAAGTCTGTAGATATCAGCCTTTGTATCCGTATCAGCATTCTTGATGAATTCCTTTGCTGTATCAGCCTTTTCCTTGGCTGTAGGAGCAACATAGTCATCTGTCATGAACTTGGTTCCTGTTATAACATCATTCTCCTTGTCCTCAGTCTGAGACTTGACTATATCACTGTTTTTTGTCTTTTCGATAACATAATCCGTGAGCTTGCTTGTGTAGCACACATAGCCCTTGAGCATAGGCACCTTAACATCCTCGCCCGGACGGATAAAGCCCACGATCTTTATGTCTGTACCTATATCTTCAGAACCGAAGAGATAATCAAGACCTGTCTGTGTAGCAGAAATATCGTTGAAGCCCTTTCCTGTGGGATTCTTCTGGTAGTACTCGCAGGGAAGTATCATCTTGAACTTCTTGTTTGTTATCTCATCGATATTCCACTCAGTCTGACCATAATCAGATATCTCCTGATTACTCATTACAGCCTTAAGCTTCTCACTGAAGCCCTCCTGATCCTTGAGTCCCATAGCGTAAACGATGATATCGGGGAGCTCGTTGTTTCTTGTAAGGACCACAACAGCCTCATCGTAATTCTCGGGCCATCTGCCGTTTACGACCTCATACTGCTCCTTGATAATATCGCTTACAGGCTCTCCGTTCTCGCCTGCCAGCATTTCCTCCATGACATTGAGTCCGAAAGCCTGCATCTCCATGCCTGCCATAGGATTGTTCATGGTAGTAGCCATAATGTCGGAATCGCTCATTCCCAGAGCCTTGCTGTACATGTCCATGAAGTCAACCTTGATGATCTCACCTGACGGCGACTTGGTAAAGACAGGCATCTTAACGTCGTATCTGTAGCCAATGGCAGTTGACTTTTCCTTTATAACACTGTCTGTATCAAGGAAGCTCTTGAAGTCCTTCATATTGTTTATCTGCTTTGCAGAGGCATTGAAGGAGTTGAACATATCATAGACCTGTGTATTTGCATACACCATGTCCTCCTTGAACTCGCGGTTCTCATACTCCTGCTGTTTGTCCATCAGCGCCTCTATCATACCCGAAGTATCGGTATTTTCACGCATGATCTCCAGCGGATACGATGAAAGGGTTTCCTCCTGAACATTGTCGATATACTCATTTATACCTGTTGCAAGTGAAAGGATCAGTGCAATACCGATGATACCGATCGAACCTGCAAAGGCAGTGAGGATAGTTCTTCCCTTTTTTGTGAGAAGGTTATTGAGTGAAAGCGCAACTGCTGTGCCGAACGACATGGATACGCGTTTTTTCTTCTCTGTTTTATCCTTTTTTTCAGCCTTTTCCTTTTTCTTCTTTGCCTTCTTTTCCTTTTCAGCATCGAAGGGCGAACTGTCACCTGTTAGCTTTCCGTCCTTGATTTTTATGATACGTGTGGCATACTGTTCAGCAAGCTCAGGGTTATGAGTTACCATTATAACCAGTTTATCCCTTGCGATCTCCTTGAGAAGCTCCATTACCTGTATGGAGGTCTCGGAGTCAAGAGCACCTGTCGGCTCATCTGCGAGAAGAATATCCGGATCATTGATAAGCGCACGTGCAATAGCTACGCGCTGCATCTGACCTCCCGACATCTGATTCGGTTTCTTGTGGATCTGATCTCCCAGACCTACCTTTTCGAGAGCCTCCTTGGCACGCTTGCGGCGCTCGGACTTGGATACGCCCGAGATAGTAAGAGCAAGCTCAACGTTTGCCAGAACTGTCTGATGCGGTATAAGGTTATAGCTTTGAAAAATAAAACCGATGGAGTGATTTCTGTAAGCGTCCCAGTCTCTGTCCTTGTACTCCTTAGTGGAAGTACCATTGATAACGAGATCGCCCGAAGTATAGTGGTCGAGACCGCCGATGATGTTGAGAAGCGTGGTTTTACCGCAGCCGGAATGACCGAGTATAGCCACAAACTCATTCTCACGGAACGTAACGCTGACTCCGTTGAGTGCCGTTACAATATTCTCTCCGCTTCCGTACTTCTTGACGATGTCTTTAAGCTGAAGCATCGATTCCCCTCCTAAAAATTTTTTACTTTTGATCCTTTTAGCTCATTAAAATTTACACACATCATTATAGCACTTTGACGAATAAAAGTCAATCTCATTGTAGGAAATTAACAACGGTTTCACACAAATTTCATAAAAGAAAAGGACACTGTTTGTGAACAGTGTCCTTTGGATCAATTACTTCATTCCGTACTTCTTGAGCAGTGTCTCGATCTTTATGTGAGGATCGATGATCTTACTGATAGAAACATCGTGATTGATAGCTTCAATGAAGTATGCGATGTACTTTGATACGTCGACCTCATGGAACCATGGTCTGCTGAGGAGCTCAGGAGTTCTGTAGGTGAGATTTGTACCGAATACACCGTCGATAATGCCGTCTTCATAAGCCTTGTCGAACTTTTCAAGGCCGTTGGTGAAGATAGCGTAAGTAGCATAAGCGAAGAATCTGCCTGCCTTCTTCTCCTTGAGAGCAGAAGCAACATCAAGCATAGATTCACCGGATGAGATGATATCATCAGAAACGAAAACGTCCTTGCCTTCAACGGGATTTCCGAGGTACTCGTGTGCAACGATCGGATTTCTGCCGTTTATGATAGTGGAGTAGTCTCTTCTCTTGTAGAACATACCCATCTCAACGCCGAGAACAGAAGCATAGTACATATTTCTGTTGAGAGCGCCTTCGTCAGGGCTTACTACCATGAACTTGTCCTTGTTGAAGCTGATATCCTTTATATCCTTGAGCATAGCCTTGAGGACCTGATAGGTAGGCATTACATTATCAAAGCCCATAAGCGGGATAGCGTTCTGGACTCTCGGGTCGTGAGCGTCAAAGGTAACGATATTTGATACCCCCATTGCTTCAAGCTCCTGAAGAGCACATGCACAGTCAAGTGACTCGCGGTAGCTTCTTCTGTGCTGACGTCCGCCGTAAAGAGTAGGCATAATGACAGTTATACGATGAGCCTTGCCGCTTGCAGCCTGAATGATCCTCTTGAGATCCTGGAAGTGATCGTCGGGAGACATAGCATTCTGCATGCCGAAGTAATCGTACTTTATGCTGTAGTTTCCAACATCGATGATGATGAAGAGGTCCTTGCCGCGGACAGTGGACTTGATGAGTCCCTTGCCATCGCCCGAAGAAAAACGCGGGCATTCGCTCTCAACGAGGAACGAATCCACATTGATACCGCCCTTGCCTGCCCAGTCAACGAGGTAATCGTCGATCTTCTTACCGAGCTCGGTAACGCTGTTCATAGCGATAATGCCGATTGGTGCGACATTTGAATCGCTGCCGAATAAAATTTCACTTGAAGCTGTCATAAACACTTTTTCCCGCGCAGATACGCAGGATACTCCTTTCGCTTTTTAGTCACTTTCGGTCAGAGCATTGCTCACTTGCAGAAATTTTCGATATATCGCTCGATGTCCTCGGTGATAATCTGTTTCGCAATATCTGCATGATCGACCTCGTTAACGGCTGTTGTTTTGTTTTCAAGTTCCTTATAAACTGTGAAAAAATGAGTCATCTCATCAAAAATGTGCTTTGGAAGCTCCTCAATGTCCTTATACATATTGTAATTCGGATCGTCGAAGGGTATCGCAATGATCTTCTCATCGTGATGACCGTTGTCCAGCATTCTGATAACTCCGATAGGATAGCACCTTACCAGCGTGAGCGGCATGAGCTTTTCCGAGCAGAGCACAAGAACGTCCAGCGGATCGTTGTCATCGGAGAAGGTTCTCGGGATAAATCCGTAATTAGCAGGATAATGGGTAGAGGTATAAAGGATACGGTCCATTTTTATCAGACCTGTTTCCTTGTCCAGCTCATACTTGATCTTGCTTCCCTTCCCGATCTCGATAACAGCTATGAAATCGTCAGGGCTTATTCTTTTGGGGCTGATCTTATGCCAAATATTCATAGGAATCCTCCGCAGCAACCGTCCGTACATCGGGCACGAAAACGGTAAAAATTTGATAAAGCCATTAAATATGACGTTATCCCCTACTAATTAGTATACCATTTTTTTGTGATTTGTCAATATGACCATTCATTTTCGGCAAATCTGATAAATTATCCAAAAATCCCGAAGATTTTTCGTCTTTTCGACTTCTATTGTCATATTTTTTAGCATTTTCTATTGGTTTTTGCCTGCTTTATTAATAAATCGTGAATATATCCAATGAATATTATTATAAAAATCTATTGATTTTTCATATAAAATATAGTAAAATAGATTTGTATTATATTTTTATAGGCAATTATATACAGGCTATCAGATCTTAAGGGGGTATTGCTATTGAGCAGACACAAGATAGCGGTCGTGATCGAAGAAATCGGACAGAGCTACCAGAGCGCTATCATCAGCGGCATTTCTTCAGGTGCTGAAAAATACGGTCTCAATATATCTGCGTTCACGTCATTCAGCGGAGATATGGATAATCCGCGCCATGACATGGGAGAATTCAACATTTTCAATCTTCCTGATTTCAGTGATTTTGACGGAGCTATCCTTCTGACCAACACCCTCTCACACAAGGTCGTGGTCAATGATATACTTGAGCGTATAAGGATCGCGGGAATCCCCGCAGTCAGCATCGACAACGACCTCCCCGGATTTTATCATATCGGGATCGACAACAAAAACGCAATGCGTGTTATCACCGAGCACATGATAACAGAGCATAATTACAGACGTTTCGCATATATATCGGGACCACGAGCAAATCCCGAAAGCGAGGACAGACTTGAGGCATTCTGTCAGGTCATAGGCGAGCACGGGCTTAGAATAGAGAAAAATGCCATACACTTCGGCGATTTCCGTGCACCGTCGGGAAAGGCTGCTGTGGAACAGTTCATTGACGAGCTTCCTGAGATGCCTGAGGCTATAATATGCGCAAATGACGTTATGGCAGCTTCTGCTATAACCGCTCTCATATCCCACGGCTACAGAGTCCCTGATGACATAGCCGTAACGGGTTTCGACAACACCTATAACAGCAATAATTACCAGATGGAGCTGACCTCAGTGGAGAGGCCTCTTGAGCTTTCAGGAGAGCTCGCCTGCAAAATGCTCTATAACCATTTCAAGGGTATCAGTCAGGAAAGGGACATTATCCTCAATATGTCCCCCCGCTTCACAGAGAGCTGCGGCTGCATCCATAATGCGCTTTCTGACGTCAGCGAGCTCAGGGAGCTGAATTACCGCAACTTCTCGAACTTCGAGAGCCTCCAGAACTACACCTCGGTACTGAACCGCATGTCAACACAGCTTCTCGCCTGCAATAATTTCGACGAGTACATCGCCTCACTGAAGCGTATCGCTGTGGAAATACACCCCGATGAGTTCTATTTCTGTCTATGCGAAAACTGGGATTCGGAATCTGCTGTGGACAACACCACAAAAGGCAGCAATTCGCGCACATCTGTGCCTATCGCGTACACTGATTACGTTATCGTACCAATTATCTATATCAACGGCGAATTTCACGAGAGCTGCCGAATACGTTCTCAGGATATATTCCCTCCTGCTGCGGAAGACGACAGCGACGGTAGGCTCTATTTCATTAATCCGCTGCATTTCGGAGAGCGCTGTCTCGGATATATGGCGATCAGAAGCACTCGTCTGCCACTTCAGAACATAATGTTCGAGACCTTTTGCATAAATGTCTCCAACTCCCTCGAAAACATACGAAAGCTCATGTGTCTTGAATACGCAGTCAAGCGTCTCGGAAGTCTCTATACCATGGACACTTTTTCAGGCATATACAACAGAAACGGCTTCGTTCAGGCAAGTGAGGAGCTATTCAGAAAATCCATTGAGGAGCATCTCAATATAATGCTGATGTTTATTGACCTCGACGGTCTGAAGGGCATAAACGACACATACGGTCACAGTACGGGAGATCAGGCAATATGCAGCATTGCAGACGTTCTTGTGGACTCCTGTCAGGACGGCGAGGTGTTCTGTCGTTTCGGCGGCGATGAGTTCATTGTTTTCGGTGCGGATTATTCCGACGAAAAAGCCCGTCAGCTCACAGACAGGATTCAGGAAAACATTGCTAAGATCAACAATAACGGCTTAAACAGCTTTACTCTCAGTGCAAGCACAGGCTACGTTGTTGACACCCCCGAGGAAGGAGAGGATATATTCTCCTTCGTAACAGAGGCTGACAAGATAATGTACAGCGCAAAGCGCAGAAAGAAGCGCCTTTTGATCTCAGAAGAATGATTTTTACCGCAGCAGCCGCTGCGGTTTTTTGCTGATACATTACAATTTGGATTTTTTCCGCCCATGCTATTGAAAAAAGGTCATTTTTGTGGTATAATAGTTTAAATATATCTTTAGGAGTCATTGTATGAAAAAATGGACCGTCGGCGTTCCCGACAAAAAAACGGTCTCGGCTCTTATGCTGGGCTGCGGAGTAAGCTCCCTTGCGGCTTCTGCACTGGCAGCAAAGGGCTATTCTTCTCCCGAATCGGTTGCAGAAAGAATGAATACGGACGAATTGTCCGACCCATTTCTCATAAAGGATATGCAGGAAGCTGCCGATACTATAAATTCCGCTATAGAAAACGGTGAAAAAATATGTATCTACGGCGATTACGACTGCGACGGCATTATGTCAACAGTCATTCTCTACTCATATCTTATGGAAGCAGGGGCGGACGTTACTTATTATATCCCCGAGCGCTCTGAGGGCTACGGTCTCAATATGAAGGCTATAGACAAAATATCAGACGGCGGAGTTACCCTGATAGTCACTGTGGATAACGGAATATCCGCGATCCCCGAGGCTGAATACATCTATGCCATGGGCATGAAGCTGGTAGTCACAGACCACCACCAACAAGGCGAGCAGCTCCCCAAGGCAGAAGCGGTGGTCGACCCTCATCGCCATGACTGCTTCTCAACTTTCAAATATATGTGCGGAGCAGGTATTGCTCTCAAGCTTGTGGCTGCCCTCGACGGCGGCGACTACACCATGGCTCTGGAACAGTTCGGCGACCTTGCCGCTATTGCTACAGTTGCCGACATAGTCAGCCTTACAGGCGAGAACCGCTTCCTTGTCTCATACGGCATGGAGCTCATAAACAATACAGACCGCCCTGCGCTTATGGCGCTGAAGGAGGTCTGCGGACTTTCGGACAGATCCGTCAACACTCAGTCCATAGGCTTCGGTATTGGTCCGAGGATTAACGCCGCAGGACGCTTCGGTTCACCGAGAGCAGCGGCTGAGCTCTTTCTCTGTGAGGACTATGACGAGGCTATGGAAGCTGCCCGTGAACTCGACAGGCTGAATAATATGCGCAAGGATACGGAAAATACCATAGTTTCGGAGATATTCTCCATGATAGATGAGTCCCCCGACCTCGTAAGAGGAAGAGTTATTTTCCTCTGCGGAAAAAACTGGCATCACGGAGTTATCGGGATAGTTGCCTCACGTATCATGGAGCACTTCGGCAAGCCCTGCTTCATCGCCTCGGAAACTGAAGGTGAGATAAGGGGCTCGGCAAGAGCCTTCGGCGAGTTCTCGGTGTTCGGCGCTCTTTCAGCCTGCTCCGAGTCTCTTGAAAAATTCGGCGGTCATCCTGCCGCAGGAGGCTTCACCATAAAAGAGGGTAAGGCTGACAGGTTCAGACAACTCCTTGAAGAATACGCCCTTGAAAACCACAGGACCATGCCTGTTATGGAGCTGAAAGCCGACGCGCCACTAACTCCACAGGAGCTGAATGTTCAGAGTATCAAGGGGCTTGACCTGCTTGAGCCCTTCGGCACAGACAACGAAAAGCCTCTTTACTATATGGAAAATGTCCAGATACTCGATATATTTCCGCTTTCAGACGGCGCACATTCAAAGCTGAGGATAAAGCTTGGATTCACTCAGGCGGAAGCCCTTGTGTTCAGAAAGTCACCCGACGAACTCATAGTATCAAAAGGAGATGTCTGCGATATTATCGCATCTCTGGGAGTTAATGAATACCGCGGCACGGTCTCGCCGGCCATAATCGTCAGCGGTATCCGTCCCCACAGCTTTCAGCAGAGCAGGTACTTCGCGGCGCTCTCTGCATTTGAAGCCTTCCTCCGCGGAGAGGAGCTCCCGAAAAGCTATTATTCCCATATGTATCCGCAGCGCGAGGACGTGGTTAAGATATACAAGTCCATTCCCGACAACGGTATATGTATGGATACGCTGTACATAAAGCTCAATGACAGCAATATAAATTACTGCAAATTCTGCGCCGCCGCTGAGGCTCTGAGACAGCTTGGCCTCGTGACGGTCTCATGCGCAGAATCAAAGATAAAAAGAGTCAGGGTCACACAGAAAGCCGACCTCGGCTCAGCTCCCGTGCTTGTGTCACTGAAAAGCAGGCTCGGCTGACAGTCAAAGATAAAGGAGAATAGATATGCCCGACAATATGAATGTATCAAATCTCATGCATCACGAGGTAGGAGTGCCCATACCCGAGTCAGCTCTGCCCGAAGATCCGAAGGAGCTTCTCAGCGACATCCCTGATTTCAACGACAACTTCACCATAGAAAAACTCATCCAGAAAATCCTCACAGACGATAAACAGTATGACCTCAGCAAGATAATCTCAGCATACGAATTTGCCGCAAAGGCTCACGAGGGACAGACTCGCTCATCGGGAAAGCCATACATCACCCACCCTCTTGCAGTTGCCTATACCCTTCTCGAACTCGGTATGGACACAGATACTATCTGCGCAGCACTGCTCCATGATGTGGTAGAGGACACCGATGCCACTCTCGACGACCTTAAAAAGCGCTTCGGTCAGGACGTCGCCTTGCTGGTGGACGGAGTAACAAAGCTGAGCAAGATACCTACCTCTACCAAGGAGGAACAGCAGGCTGAGAATATCCGTAAGATATTACTGGCAATGTCACAGGACATACGAGTAATGATAATCAAACTCAGCGACCGCCTTCACAATATGCGCACACTGAAATACAGACCTCTTGAAAAACAGCGCAATACCGCTCTTGAAACTATGAACATCTATGCTCCTATAGCTCACCGTCTCGGTATCAGAGCTATAAAGGAGGAGCTTCAGGATCTCGCTTTCCACTACCTCGATCCCTACGCCTATACGGAAATAGAGAATATCCTCGAAAACAAAAAGGAGGAGCGCGAAGCATTCATTGAGATAATCAAGAGCCGTATCGCTCAGCGCTTCAAGTCAGAGGAATTCGCTCAGCCGCCTCAGATAGACGGACGTGTAAAGAGCATTTACAGCATATACAGAAAAATATTTATCGGCCACAAGGATATTGATGAGATTTACGACAAATACGCTGTAAGAATTATCGTTACCACTATTGCCGAGTGCTACAACGTTCTCGGCCTTATACACGATATGTTCAAGCCCCTGCCAAACCGCTTCAAGGACTATATCTCTACCCCCAAGAACAATATGTACCAGTCCCTTCATACCACCGTTCTCGGAAAAGAGGGCATCCCCTTCGAGGTACAGATACGTACATGGGATATGCACGAGACCGCGGAGTACGGTATCGCTGCCCACTGGAAGTACAAGGAAGGCATACAGGGCAAGGATAAAATGGAACAGCGTCTTGCATGGGTCCGTCAGGTCATCGAGGCTCAGCAGACCTCAGATGACGTTGAGGAAATAGTACGTATCATCAAGACCGACCTTGACCCCGAGGACATTGTCGTTATGACTCCAAAGGGCATGTCGGTAAGTCTGCCCATCAATTCCACCGTTATCGACTTCGCCTACCGTATCCACACCGAGATAGGCCACAAGACAGTCGGCGCAAAGGTGGACGGAAGAATTGTTCCCCTGGATTACAAGCTCCAGACAGGACAGATATGCGAGATAATCACCAGCAAGGACCCCGAAAAGGGACCGAACCGTGCTTGGCTCAATATAGTTCAGACCAACGAAGCCCGCTCTAAGATACGCTCATGGTTCAAGAAGGAGCGCCGCGAGGAGAATATAGTTGAAGGAAAAACTCAGCTGGAACGTGAATTCAAGCGTCACAGGATTAACCTCAAGGAGGAGCAGTACACCGAATTCCTTCAGGACGACTTCAAGCGCCATAACTGTGAGACACTTGATGATTTCTATGCATCCATAGGCTACGGCGGTATTCTTCTCTCAAAGATGATGCCGCGTCTGAAGGACAAGTATGAAAAGCTCTACGAAAAGGAAGACGAGCCGTCTGTTATACCGCTCATCAAGCCAAAGCCAAACGGCAGGAGCAGTATCGTACTTGACCAGATAGACGATATGCTCATAAAGTTCGCACAGTGCTGCAACCCTCTTCCCGGCGACGATATCATCGGCTTTATCACAAGAGGCTACGGCGTTTCCGTCCATACCACAAACTGCACCAACTATAAGGCAGCTCTTGCAAGAAATATCCCCGAGGAGCTTGACCGATGGGTGGATATACAGTGGACCGACAGCAGCGATACACAGCTCCAGACCAGCTTTGAAGTAACAGCTACAGACCGCGTAGGACTTGTGTACGATATTTCCGCAGTTCTTCTGGAAGCAAGAGTCCCCATCGTTCATTCCGCTTCAAGAGTACTCAAAAACGGCAATGCGCTCTTTGAGGGTACTATCGTTATTTCCAGCACCGAACAGCTCAAGAACCTGTTCGAAAAGCTCAGAAAGATAAAGGGCGTCATCTCCGTTGAGAGAGCCGCTATTTAAGGAGAAAAACATGAAAATACACCATTTACAGCTCGGACCGCTGCGTTCAAACTGCTATATAGTCGAGACCGCACCCGGACGCTGTGTTGCCGTTGATATCGGCGGAGACAGCCGTCTTCTTCTGGAGTTTCTGAAAATGAAGAAGCTCCGCCTTACAAAGATACTTCTCACCCACGGACATTTCGACCATATAGGCGGTGCAGAGGAGGTCCGCAAGGCAACCGGCGCTGAGATATACATACATGAGCTTGACGCTCATATGCTTACAAGTGCCGCAGATTCACTGGCTACAAGCATGTCGTTTTTCACTTTCACTCCAGTTACCGACTGGACATGCGTTTACGGCGACTGCTTTATAAACGACGGTGACTGCACCTTCCGTGTGCTCCATACTCCCGGACATTCACAGGGCAGTGTGTGCTATATATGCGGAGATGTTATTTTCTCGGGAGACACACTCTTCTGCTGCTCGGTCGGCAGAACAGATTTCCCCGACAGCAGCTCTGCTGCCATGACCTATTCACTTAACAAGCTTTATAACCTTGTGGGAGACTATAAGGTCTACCCCGGTCACAACGAAAGCACCACACTTGATTATGAACGTGAATCCAACCCCTACATGAGACCATTCAGAGGCAAAGATGACGACAAATGAAAACAAAATGCCGATAATCCTCATCGGTCATTCATATAAATACGAAATAGAAGCTACCATGAAGCTCTTTTTCAGCACAGCAAGATACAGCTTCTGCACTTCCCGTGAGGAGGCTGTGGGCGATGAATACGTCATTGCCGAAACAGACGGGAATGATCTCCGTGTTGAGGTAAAGCTGAGTGGAGAAGCTCCTGTTATACGTGAAACTGCTGCTGACGAGACTCAGAGCAGGGAGCATGAGCTGTGCAGACTTCTCTTCCACATTCTCTCCGAAAAGACGGGTATCAGACCGCCGTGGGGACTTATGACGGGTATCCGTCCCGTTAAGAAGGTGGTGGAGCTCATTCGTGAGGACGTCCCCAAGGATGAGATATTCCGCAGGCTCAGGGACAAGTATGAGGTCACTGATAAAAAGATGCAGCTCGCCTATGATACGGCGATAAACCAGCTCCCCATACTCGACATGATAGACAGCACCGCTGCAAGTCTTTATGTGTCCATTCCCTTCTGCCCCACACGGTGCAGCTACTGCTCGTTCGTCTCACATTCCATGGATTCGGCTATAAAGCTCATGCCACAGTACATCGAAGCACTGTGCAAAGAGCTTGAGATACTGGGAAAGATAGTAAAAGAGACTGATACAAAGATAGATACCATTTACTTCGGCGGAGGTACTCCCACTTCTGTTTCTGCACAGGAGCTCCGCACCATAATGGAGGCTGTGGAAAAGAACTTCGACCTCTCGAAAATACGTGAGTACAGCGTGGAGGCAGGTCGTCCCGATACCATAACCGAGGAAAAGCTGCGCGTTATCAAGGAGCTTGGCGCAGGGCGAATCTCAGTAAACCCACAGACTCTCAACGACGATGTGTTGAAGGTCATCGGAAGAAAACACTCCGGTGAGGACGCCATAAAAGCCTTTGAGCTTGCACGTAAGGTGGGCTTTAAAAATATCAACACCGACCTCATAGCCGGTCTGCCCACGGAGTCCGCAGAAAGCTTCAGAAACACTCTCGACCGCATTATAGACCTCGATCCCGAGAGTATAACCGTGCATACCCTTACTATAAAGCGCTCGGCTACACTCTTTGCAGAGGGCAACGCAAATAATTCAAATCCTGCCGCTGAAATGGTGGACTACAGTATCCCCACTCTCATGTCTCACGGCTATCTGCCATACTACATGTACCGTCAGAAAAATACCGTGGACAACCTGGAAAATGTGGGCTATGCAAAGAAGGGCTTTGAGAGCTGCTACAATATATTCATCATGGACGAGACACAGACGATCCTCGGGGCAGGCTGTGCTGCTTCAACAAAGCTTCTGTACGCAGGCAACAGGATAGAACGTATACACAACTACAAATTTCCTTATGAGTATATCAAAAGCTTCGACAAGCTCATGGAGAAAAAAGAGGAGATAACGGAATGCTTGAAAAAAATCAAGTCCATACAGCTGAGATAACAGGTCTCACCTCAGAGGGCAGCGGTGTATGTCGCATTGACGGTATGGCTGTTTTCGTGCCTGAGACCGCTGTAGGTGATGTCTGTGAGATAAGGATAGTGAAGCCGCTGAAAAGCTATGCCTTCGGTATCGTTGAGAAGCTTGTCACCCCCTCTCCTGACCGTATCACAGACTGCTGCCCTGTGTACAAAAAGTGCGGCGGATGTCTGCTGAGACACATTTCCTATGAGGCTGAGTGCCGTACCAAAAACAGCATAGTACGTGATGCCTTTGAGCGCATAGGCGGACTCTCCCCTGATTTTGACGACTTTCTCGGCGCTGAGGACACAGAGCGCTATCGGAATAAAGCTCAGTATCCCCTTGCTATTCAGGACGCCAAGGCGGTATGCGGATTCTATGCTCCCAGAAGTCACAGAGTTATCCCCGTTGCGGACTGCGCATTGCAGCCTGAGGTCTTCAGCGATATTATCAGCTCCGTTCTTGACTATATCACCGAGAAAAAGCTGTCTGTATACGATGAGACCTCCAATACGGGAATTATCCGACATATTTACCTCCGCAGAGGAGCTCATTCGGGAGAGATAATGGTCTGTCTTGTAGTCCGCAAGGATATTTCGAGACAGCTCTCGGCGCTGTGCAGAAGGCTTACTGAAAAATTCAGTGATATAAAAAGCATAATCATGAACATAAACTCCAAAAAGACCAACGTCATCCTCGGAGATCAATGTATTACTCTTTGGGGAAGTGATGTTATCTCAGATACCATGTGCGGCAATACTGTGGAGATCTCTCCCCTTTCATTTTATCAGGTAAATACTGTACAGGCTGAAAGGCTCTACGAAAAGGCTCTCGAATACTCCGCTCCAAAAAAGAGCGAGGTCATTGCCGACCTTTACTGCGGTGCAGGTACGATAGGTCTTTCCATGGCTGAGCAGGCAGCAAGGATAGTCGGTGTGGAGATAGTACCGCAGGCTGTTGAAAATGCAAAGAAAAACGCCCTCAGAAATAATATAGTAAATGCGGAATTCCACTGCGGCGATGCAGGCGAGGTCTTCGGAAAGCTTCGCAAAAAAGGCTGCAGCCCCGATATTATAGTTATCGACCCGCCAAGAAAAGGCTGCTCTCCCGAGACTATCGATGTTATCGCTGAGGCAGCACCGCATAAAATAGTGATGATCTCATGCAACCCCGCAACTGCCGCAAGAGACGCAAAGCTTCTCTCCGAAAAAGGCTACAGCGTGGACAAGGTCTGCGGTGTTGACCTCTTTCCAAGAACAGGTCACGTTGAGTGCGTGGTTCTGATGACTGCAAAATAAAGGTCAGATACAATTGAAAATCAGCGTATAAGCTTTATACATGAACTAAAATGATAGAAAAGAGGAATTACTATGTCAAAAAATCACAATGAAATGATCAAATGCCCCGAATGCCAGACCGAAGGCGATTTCAAGGTCTGGGAAAGCATCAACACTTCAGACGATCCCGAGCTCAAGGACCTTATCAGAAGCGGCGAGATCTTTATGTGGAAATGCCCTAAGTGCGGCAACAACTGCATCGTTTTCTATCCCACCTACTATCATCAGACTGAGGACAAAACTCTCATCCACTATATCCCCGACGCACCTGCCGCAGCTATAACCTTTATGAAGGAACTTACCCACGATCCGTACGACGAAAAGATCAGACTTGAACCCGGCTGCCGCAAGCGTGTAGTTACAGATATGAACAGCTTCCGTGAAAAGCTCCTTATCCTCGATATGGAATATGACGACAGAGTTATCGAGCTCCAGAAGCTCTTCCTCATCGCAGATCTGCAGAAAAACGATCCTGACAAGAAGGTGGATCAGATATTCTTCAACAGGGAAAAGGACGGCACTGTCAATTTTGCCATAAAGCTTGAGGACGACCAGTGGGGACGCGCTGAATTCAGCAGCGGTAACTATTCACAGATCGCGAAGACCTTCCGTGTTGCTCTTGCAGCAGATGACGAGGTCATCATCGACACAGACTGGGCAATGGGTATCCTTGAAAAGCAGATGTGATCGCGTCAAAATCACGCCAGACGAGAGCTTTTTTCGCCGTATCTCTTGCTATTTTCCAATTTACATGATATAATTTTGTTAGTTTCAGCCAAATCTATTTTCGGAGTGTGGTGCCTATGATCAAAGAGATCATTCAGATGAGCTATCTTATAGTAGTTGCTGGTATTACGCTGCTTATCTTCCTGTTTTACAATTCATCACTCATATTCAAGAGAAAGCTTGCTTTCCTGATTGGAGTGCTTATCTCTCTGGTGATGATACTCTGCAACATTGTGGTTTATATGTATACGGGAACAGGAAGACATATCATGCTTATGAAGCTGTTCTCAGCCATAAGCTACTCTATAAGCGGTCCAATAATGCTTCCGTTCATTTTCGTCACTAACGTAATAAAACGTAAGGTCCGCATCGCAGTGCTAAGTCTTGCAGTATTCAATGCTCTGCTGTGCTTTATAAGCATATTCAACGGATGCATATTCACTTTTGATGAAATGGGAGTAAGAAAACTGGGGAGCCTCGGTACTATACCGTATATACTCAGCTTTATCTATGTAATGCTCCTTCTTACAGCTTCCATGAACAAGTTCAGACTTGGCTTCAAGACTGAAAGCTATTTCATATTCCTGCTGTCATTGTTTGCTATATTAGCCACCGTAATGAATGTGGTATTCCATTTCAGGTTCATGATAAGCGGCATTGCAGTGCTCTCATGCATATTTTACTATATGTTCTTCACCACTGAAACTCTTACCCGTGACGCTCTTACGGGTGCATTCAACCGTCACTCTTTCTACAAGGACGTGGAGAACATGAAAAAACACCAGATGTTCGTTATAGCCATAGACCTCAACGGCCTGAAAAAGATAAACGATACCGACGGTCACGACGCCGGTGACAAGGCTATACTCGCGGTTTCAGAGAGTGCCTTCGAAGTCCTTCCCATGAAGTGCAGGTTCTACAGAATGGGCGGAGACGAGTTCGAGATACTCTATCCGGGAGCGAGCTACACTGACGTTGAGCTTGTAACCAATAAATTCAAGGACGCTGTAGCAAAAAAAGGCTACAGTATCGCCGTGGGCTTCGGAGAGTTCAAGAAGGGCATGAACTTCGACAACGTCTTCCGTGAGGTGGACGCTATAATGTACGAGGACAAGGCTCACATAAAGGCTTTAAAACTTGCAGAATAAAACAGAAGCGGACAGGATGACCTGTCCGCTTTTCTTATTTCAGATATTCGCCCCACTTGTCCTGTGCGGCTTTCATAAGTTCTTCTATCTCATCGCGATTTTCTTCTATAAGCTGTCTGGCTTTTTCATCATTATCATGAACTTTATATCCGGTGGGATCAAATTCAAGTGATCCTGTTATAGGTATACCGTATAAAGCGCCCATGCATTTTCAATTTCCTGCCATTTTCTGAAATTCTTCCTCGGTGATTATAGGTACACCGAGCTCCTTTGCGGTCTTATTCTTTGTGGAGTTGGATGTATTGTCGTTGTTGATAAGGTAGTCCGTCTTTGAAGTAACTGAATTTGTTGCCTTTCCGCCGTTCTGCTCGATGAACGCCTTCAGCTCATTTCGGTTCTTCCAGATATGCACAGAACCTGTGATAACAAAGGTCTTGCCTGCTATCGCGGACTCGCTGTTCACTGCGGCAGCCTCCTCGATATGCAGTTCCTCCAGAAGGGCATGGTATTCATTGAGGTTCTTCTCGTCAGAAAAGAACTTCACATAGTCATTGGCAAGGACCTCGCCTATGCCGTCAATTGCTGTCAGCTCTGAAACTGTAAGCTTTTCAAGCTCCTCGGCTGTGGGGTACTGAGCACAGATAAGCCTTGAAGCCTGTCTGCCGATATTTGGTATCCCCAGTGAGTACAGCACACGGCTGAGCTCAGTATTTCGTGAAGCTTCAACAGCGTCGGCAAGCTTCTGATAGGACTTTTCTCCGAAGCCCTCCAGAACTACTATCTTGAACTTGTGGTCATCAAGGTGGTAAAAATCACAGAACTGAGTGATAAATCCCTCAGAAACAAGAGTCTCGATGGTGGCAGTTGACATTCCGACAATGTTCATGGCATCACGCTGTACGAAATGCTCGAATTTGCCGATATTCTTTGCTGCGCATTCCTTATTGGGGCAAACGAGAGTCTCAACGTCATCATCCGATGTGCGGATCTCTGTGTGCTCTCCGCATACAGGACAGACTTTAGGTATCTCCAGATTTCCCGAGGCTGTCTTGTTTTCAAGCACCTGTGGTATTATCATGTTCGCCTTGAATATGGTCAGGGTATCACCTATGCCGAGGCGAAGCTGCTTCACGATACTGAGATTATGCACAGAAGCACGGGAAACAGTTGTACCCTCAAGCTCTACAGAATCGAATATGGCAACAGGATTAAGCAGTCCCGTGCGGCTTGCAGACCACTCCACCTCACGGAGAGTTGTATCGGCGGTCTCGTCACGCCATTTGAAGGCGATACCGTTTCTCGGAGCATGGGAGGTCTCACCAAGGCTGAGACCGTATGCCACATCGTCGTACATGAGTACCAGTCCGTCCGAAGGGAACTCATTTTCAACAATAGCCCTTTCAAAATCAGCTACCGAACTCTCAACAGTGTCCGCTGTCACTTCAACTCCGTAAACCCGCTGAAAGCCCTGCTCCTCAAGCCAGTCAAGACGTCGTGAGAATGAGTTCTCATCATAGCCCTCTGCGGAAACGAGATTAAAGGCAAAGAAGTTGATGTTTCTCTCGGCAGTAACACGGGAGTCGAGGTTGCGGACAGTTCCGACGCAGAGATTTCGAGGATTCTTGTACTTTGAGCCGTCGTCTATCTCTGCGTTGACACGCTCGAAGTCCTTGTACTTCATCAGTGATTCGCCGCGGACTACAAGTCTTCCCGTAAATGGTATACGTGCAGGTATTCCTTTGATATGACGTGCATTCTGGGTTATATCCTCCCCTATCTCACCGTTCCCGCGTGTAACAGCCTGTTCAAGCTCTCCGCCGCTGTAGGTCAGTACAAGGGTGAGTCCGTCAAGCTTCCAGCTGAGAAAGCCCTTGTGCTCTCCAAGCCAGCTTTTAAGCTCCTCAACACTCTTTGTCTTGTCAAGAGAGAGCATTTTCGTAGTGTGCCTTATCTTCTGAAGTCCCGACGATACCTCATAGCCTACTTGCTGGGTACGGCTTCCGCTGAGAATGACTCCCGTTTTTTTCTCAAGAGCCTCAAGCTCATCGTAGAGCTGATCGTACTGTTTATCGGACATTACCTCAACACCTGTGTTGTAATATGCGTCAGCGGCCTTTGCAAGAAGCTCATTCAGCTCCTTCATTCTGTTTATATCATTATTAGCCATAGTAAGCTCTCCTTAAAAAAGTATAATAATATTATACCATGAACTTATAAAAAAAGCCATAGGAAAAGATAAAAAGAATTATGACTGCCGATATTGACGAAATCAGGGGAAACTGATATAATTATAGTAATTAGTAGGGGACGCCTTCTCTTACAAGGCGACACTAATCGTGTCCGGCACCCTCTGTCCTTCAGACATCTCCCTACACTGTAGGGAGTCACCCTCTTTAAAAACAGTCCACCGGACTGTTTTTAAATTCACCCCTTGCGAGGCGCCTTCGTATCTCGGGGCGCTGCCCCGAACCCTGCAAGGGCTGTCAGCCCTTGACCTGACCAAAGGAACACAGTCCCTTTGGAATCTCTTTCATGGGTTCATCAAGTTATTAAAAGAAAGGCATAATATGTCAAACATAATCGAAATAAACAATAACAGCACCGACGTACTGCAGATCTTCGCGCTGCTGTCCGAACCGCAGCTGCTCCACTATTTCGAGCCTGCGGAGGGACTGTTCATTGCGGAAAGTCCCAAAGTCATAGAACGCGCTCTGAACGCAGGCTATGAGCCATATGCTCTCCTCATGGAGCACAGGGACATTGTCGGACAGATGAAGGATATTCTTCCGCGCTGCGGAAATGTACCTGTTTACACCGCAGACTACGATAAGATAACCGCAGTTACAGGCTTCAAGCTTATACGCGGAGCTCTCTGTGCCTTTCGGCGAAGTCCGCTGAAGTCTGCAGAGGAAATATGCAGAAGCGCAAGACGTGCGGCAGTTCTTGAAAATGTGGTAAATCCCACTAATATCGGTGCTATTTTCCGCTCCGCAGCTGCCCTTAATATGGACGCTGTACTGCTGACGCCTGCCTGCAGCGATCCACTGTACCGCCGCTCCTCACGAGTTAGCATGGGTACGGTATTCCAGATACCATGGACCTATCTTTCCGACAATATCAGCTATCCGCAGCAGCTTCGTGATATGGGGTTCGTCACGGCTGCTATGGCTCTCAGCGACAACTCAGTGAGCATTGAAGCTCCCGAGATAAAAAGCATCGAAAAGCTGGCAGTTGTCCTCGGTACCGAGGGAGAGGGCATGGCAGAAAAAACTATTGCCGCATGTGACTATACAGTGAAGATACCTATGACTCATGGTGTGGATTCGCTGAATGTCGCAGCTGCAAGCGCAGTTGCCTTCT
This sequence comes from Ruminococcus flavefaciens, assembly GCA_004554385.1. GTDB lineage: Bacteria > Bacillota > Clostridia > Oscillospirales > Ruminococcaceae > Ruminococcus > Ruminococcus flavefaciens_T. The sequence goes on along the minus strand of SFMO01000160.1, from coordinate 1,701 downwards.
GGCAGCTGGGCAGACCCTGAGCTGTCAGAAGCGAATGGGTATATAATGATATGGAGGATTTAATATGAGACTTTATTTCAGACAGAAGGTATTTTCACTTACACAGCGCTCAGATATTTTTGACGAGCTTGGAAATATCGTATTTACCGCTCAGGGCGAGTTTCTGTCCCTCGGAAGGAAAATGCATATATATGATGCAAATAACTTCGAGGTGGGATTCGTACAGCAGAAGCTCCTGCACCTGATGCCGCGCTTCTCTGTGTATATCAACGGTCAGTATATCGCCGACATCGTCAAGGAGTTCACGCTGTTCAAGCAGAATTACCGTATTGAAGGGCTTAGCTGGAAGATCGACGGAGACATCTTTGCCCATGACTACAGGATAACCTGCGGCGGACAGTATATCGCTTCAATACACAAGCGCTGGATGACATGGGGCGACAGCTTTGAGATAGACATAGCACACGAACAGGATACAATCATGGCTCTTGCTGTAATAATTGCCATTGACTGCGTTATCGACAACTCACAAAACTAAATATCTGAAAGGAGCATTATCATGGAAAAATTCAAATGGGGAATCATCGGCACAGGCAAGATAGCTCACACATTCGCTACTGCACTTAAACACTGCGAAAGGGCAGAGCTCTGCGGCGTTGCTTCAAGAACATCAGAAAAGGCAAAGGCATTCGCCGATGAGTTCGGCTTTGAAAATTACTACGGAAGCTATGCCGACTTCGCTGAAAACTGCAATGCAGAAATTGTCTACATTGCTACCCCTATGGCTTCACACTTCGCAGACGCCAAGCTCTGTATCGAAAACGGCAAGAATGTTCTCTGCGAAAAATCACTCACACTCAACACAACACAGACTGAGGAGCTCCTTGCTCTTGCAAAGGAAAAGGGCGTTTTCTTCATGGAGGCTATGTGGATGAAGTGCCGTCCCGTTTACCGCAAAATGAAGGAATGGATAGCTTCAGGGCTTATCGGCAGTATAGAATACATCAAGGCTGATTTCAGCAACTTTATCCCATATAACGAAAACGACCGCCTGTTCCGTGCGGACTGCGGCGGCGGCTGTCTCCTTGACCTCGGTATCTATCCACTTACTCTCGCCCATGACCTTCTTGGTATGCCCGACGAGATAATAAGCAACGCACACATGATGGACGGAATTGACATGAGCAACTCCATCATGCTCAGATACAACAGCGGTGCATTCGTATCCGCAGACAACGGTTTTGAGATACAGCTCCGCAACAATGCCATTATCTCGGGAAACAAGGGCTTCATCACTCTCGGAAACTGGTTCCACTGCACCGACGAGGGCATACTCTATGACCGCCGCGGAAACGAAGTTGAACGCTTTGTATTCAAGGACGAGATAAACGGCTATGAATACGAAGTCGACGAGGTCCACCGCTGTCTTGAGGAAGGGCTTCTTGAAAGTCCTCTCGTGCCGCACAGTGACACCATCGAAGTTATGAAGCTTATGGACGAATGCCGAAAGCAATGGGGAATGAAGTTTCCAAATGAATAAATAAAAAAAATGCCCGGAAGCATTGAACTGACCCCAAAAAGTTAGACAAAGATTTAAAAGAAAATTTATGCAAAGCGACAAAGCGACAAAGCTTGGTCGCTTTGTTGCTTTATGCAGCTTTGGCAAGACGGTATTCAACAGGTGACATTCCATCGAGTTTC
>SFMO01000159.1 GCA_004554385.1 Ruminococcus flavefaciens | reverse complement strand
ATACGCACCAGATTTCGTTCACGCTACGTCATTGATTTATAAAGCAACTCGTTCGTTTATACAAAATTAACAAAAATTAGTATTGCACCTGTGGTGAAATTGGCAGACACGATAGATTTCGTTCACGCTACGTTATTGGAATTATAAAGCAACAGTTCTATTGTGCAAAATCAACTAAAATTTAATATGCGGGTATGGCGAAATTGGCATACGCACCAGATTTCGTTCACGCTACGTCATTGATTTATAAAGCAACTCGTTCGTTTATACAAAATTAACAAAAATTAGTATTGCACCTGTGGTGAAATTGGCAGACACGATAGATTTAGGTTCTATTTCTGAAAGGAGTGCAGGTTCGATTCCTGTCAGGTGCACCAAAAATTAAGCCGTAGGGTTATCCCTACGGCTATTTTCATACCTATTCATTGATCTCAAAGCACACCGTACTCGAGTCCTTGAAGTCTCCGTTGAATTCAATGGTCACATCAAGGCTTCCGTCCTCGTTTTCATGGACATTTATCTTCCGAACAAGCAGTCTGATGTTGGTATCGCTGATGTACGGCTCGAGCAGTACCTCGTCCAGAAGCTCCGCGGTAGACATCAGCTCGTCGCGGCGTTTCTTGCTAAGCTCGTCGAACTTCCTGCAATCCTCTATCTTCTGCGTCAGCTCCGCTATCTCGGCTTCACGCTTTTCGATCATGGAATTGTAGACCTTAGCGTGTTCACGGTCTCCGATACGCTCCATTATCAGTTCCTCGATCTGCCCGTTAAGAGTAACTATCTTTTGCGAATATTCTTTTATCATTTTATCGTATTTAGGCTTCTTTTTGTTCCAGTCCTTTACGATCTCATCGTACTTCTGACTGGAATCCAGTATCTCCTGACGGAGCATTGCAAGCTCTGTGTGTATTATCTCATCGAGTTGAGGCTCGCGGATAGTGTGAGCAGTGCAGTATTCGTTGCCATAGCGATGATTGCTGTTGCAGGTATATTCCACCCATGAGTGCCCTGCTACTGTCCGTTTCTTAGCTATGAGGCTTGCTCCGCACTCGGCACATTTTATCATTCCGCAGTATCTGTGGATAACGCTTCCGAACTTTGCCCTCACCTGCGTACTCTGTCTGCTTTTAAGCAGTATCTGTGCCTGATCGAATGTCTCGCGGTCGATTATCGCAGGCATGAAGTTTTCGTGGCGGTACTGTTCCTCGGGCGGAATGACGTCAACAGTCTTGTAAATTTTTGATGTAACTGTCTTATGGTTGACGAGCGTTCCCGTATACGCTTCGTTCTGAATTATACGTTTGACCGTTGTTTGCACCCACAAGAATTTCTTGCATATCTGCGTTCTTTGTGCTCCGACCTTTCTGTGCGAGAAGTATTCCGGTGACTTTATACCGCGGCGGTTGAAATCTTTAGCGATAGTTGTCAGTCCGTAGCCTGCGAAGAATTTCTCGAATATCTCTCTGACTATCGCTGCCGCCGTTTCATCGACCAGTATCTCACCTGTGAATTTGTCCTTATAGTATCCCATTGGCAGGTTCACAGGCATTCCTGTTTTCTGCTTCTGTCGTATGCCTGCACGGACCTTCTTTCCGATATCTTTAGCGTAGAAGTCATTGACGAGCTGCTTGAAGCCGATTATCATATCATCGTTTTCATTCGATGAGTCGATTCCCTCTGTCACGGAATATACTCGAACATTGTTCTCGCGCAGGTAATCTATGAATAGAGCAGTGCGAGTACGGTGCCTGCCGAGTCGAGATAAGTCCTTGACCAGCAGGACGTCGACCTTGCCGTCCTCCACCGCAAGCTCTATCTGATGAAGTCCCTTTCGTTCAAATGTCATACCTGATACGTTATCGTCGAAGCTCTCGCCTGTTATTTCGTATCCGTTCTGCTCTGCATAGTCCACGAGTATCTGGCGCTGATTCTGAAGGCTGTTCATCTCAGCGTCCTCGTCTCGGGACAGTCTGTAATATAACCATGCTTTCATTTTTATACCTCCATTCGTTTTGGCAGTCGCAGCACCTCGTTTGGTGCTACGACACACCATACCACAGACTTTCTCAGAAGTCTACTGATTTCTCGTTAGTTTCCGATATTTCGACCTTATCAACAACATCTGTCTGTGGACATTTGTCTACATCACCCGAATGGAGATAGTCGCTGAGCAGCGATTTTATGAACAGCTCGAAGCCCTGCGTGTCTCCATTAAATCTGACATTGATGTTTCTGATTTGCGGTTCTTTAATAGTTCTTCCCAATATATCACGCTCCTTATATATCTCTCGCTTGTGTTTCCTATGTGATTTAAATTGCTCATTTTAACATTCTCCTTTTTGATAACGTAAAAGGGTACGGCTTTGTCCGTACCCTTTCCATTTGATTGTTATGTTATTTCAGATTCTCGCTACTGCCGAACATCACATCTATGATAAGCTCGGCACAGTCACGGAAGCCTTGTATGTAGCTTTCCGCTACGATTGTCTCGGACAGCATTCCCTGCGTATCCGTTATGTCATTGAACAGCTTCTTATCGTCAGCCGACAGCCGTTTCTCCAGTGTGTCGCACATCTCCAACAGCTCCAGACTTCGCTTTGCGTAGTCGGACTCTTTCATGATGTCATGCTGACACGGAATGACGTTTCCGTAGTATAGATCCTGCAACTTCATCGCCGCGGTCACCTCCTGACCAACAATCATACCACAGCTCGCTGTCGAAATCCATTCACCAGACCTGACGAAAACCGACTGTTGAAACAAAGCACACCTCACAGGACTATCCCATGTGTATTCCGTGAGCTTCCTTGCGCTCACGTTCTTCTGCGAGTGCCTTGCGATCAACGTGTTCCCGAGCGTACTCGGTATCGTCGGCAGGCTCGTCCTCAATTATCGAAGCCATAGCAGCAATGCCACCGACGATATCAGGTGCAGCAATTCTATCAGCACCACCAGTCGGAGCAGTCTGAAGCCGCGACTTCTGCTCTGCTCTTCGGAGCATTTCAGCTGCGATAAGGTCTGCTCGTTCAGCTTCCCAGCCTGTGATGACAGGTTCTCCGTCGTCTGTTCCAGCTTCGATACTTCTGCCGTCACGTTCTGCGACGTCAGCTCCTGTATCTTCTGAGACTGCTCCAGCACCTGATCGAATATCGTCTGTTGATTCTCCAAGTGCATTTTCATATCCTCGAATGTCATAGTAGCGTCGACTTTCGCCTTCGTTTCTATTGCCAGATCCGTCAGCAACTTCAGCTGTGATATCACCGCCTGCCAGTTGCTGTCGGGGACGCAGACCATAGTCGGTATGTCCAGCGCTTCCTCCAAATTCTGTTTGGAGGCGGCTTTCATTTCTTCGTATTTCGAACTCATATTCCATATTCTCCTTCCTGTATCTCGCGTCGTGAAGCCTGTTGTCGCGGCATCTCCTGCCGTTGGGACAGGTGTATGTGATGTACTTTCTACTGTCCTCCCATTTCACATCGTAGCCATACTGCTTCATGTAGAAGCGGAATTGTTTCTTTGACTTCGCTCTTTTCATGACTGCGTCAATGGTATTGCTGAGATCCATTTTCCAGCTCTCTCTGCGCATGGCACTCCTGTACTCACCTGTGGTCACGCCGTGAGTCTGCTTTCCAATCTCGGGCTGTGTGAGAGTTGTCACTCCGTACTTCTGACAAATCTCATCGCTGAGCTGCCGTAGTTCTTGCAGTGTAAACTTGTTGGAGTGGTACTTCAAGCCCGTGTCTGCATTGACCGCATTGAGAATGAAATGGTAGAGTAGGAAAGCACCGCCGTACCGCCTTTCGACGGCAGGTTTGTGCAGACCTCTCCGGGAACCGCACGTACTTGTTTCCAAGTATACGGCTCTGTTACAAATAAGATGAAAAACTCAGTTTTTATGGATAACGCT
>SFMO01000158.1 GCA_004554385.1 Ruminococcus flavefaciens | reverse complement strand
TTCAACAACCTTGATCTTGAATTCAGGTGTATATCTCTTGTTTGGTTTTCCTTTTGGCATAAAAATGTCCCCTTTCGTTAGACTTCATTTTGGTATATTTCTATTATACCACATTGTCTAACAAAAGGGGAGCATTTCATTACGGGCCCGGTAATTTTTATGACATGATCCTGCCGTAAGGGAAATCCCTTGGCTTCGGATTTTATTTCAGTATTATATCAGCAATGTCGGCAGGCTTCTCTGCAATAAAGTCAGCCCCCTCAGCTTCAAGCTCGGCACGTCCGCGGAATCCCCACGCACAGCCTATACTTTCTATACCTGCGTTTTTGGCAGTCTGAACGTCAACATTGCTGTCGCCTATCATGTACACGCGGTTCTCCACATCGGGCAGAGCCGCGAATATCTCGATAAGAATAGCACTGTCAGGCTTAGACGGTCTGTAGTCCACGCCGCCAAGCACCTTTACAAAATCTGTATCCGGAAGAAGTTCCATCACTATCTCTCTTGCGACGTCCTCAGGCTTATTGGTAGCCACGGCAAGAACGACGCCGCTATCGCTGAGCTTTTCCAGGGTCTCCTTCATGCCGTCGTAAAGGCAGGTCTTGTCAAGATAGTGAACATTGTAGTATTCTCTGAACAAGCCGAGCAGTTCCTCAGTCTTTTCCTTTTTATCCTCCGGCAGGGCCCTCCGGCAGAGCTTTTTCACACCGTTTCCCACCATTTTCTTGTAGCTTTCGTAGTCATGGGTTGGAAATCCCAGCTTTTCAAGTCCGTAGTTCACTGCGTCGCCGAGGTCACAGATCGTATCGGCAAGAGTTCCGTCAAGGTCAAAAATCGCTGTGATCATGGCTCATTCACCCATAAGCTTTCTTATTTCATCGGGAGTGAAAACATACTCCTTGCCGCAGAAATGGCAGCTTACCGCAGTATCCTTCCCCTCGTCCGCTATGGACTTCAGCTCGTCCTTACCGATACTGATAAGGACTCTCTCTGTGCGCTCACGGCTGCAGTCGCACTTGTACGCAGGGTGGGAGGTATCAAGCTCATTTGGCTCAAGTCCGTCCAGGAGCATATTTGCTATCTCCTCTGGAGTGATGCCCTCGTCAAGCATTGCCGATACAGGACGTATCTTCGCCACATTCTGCTCTATGATGTCTATACATTTTTCGTCGGCAAATGGAAGGAGCTGCACAAGGAATCCGCCTGCTGCCTTTACTGTAAGGTCGGGATTGACCAGTACGCCGAGACTGCAAACTGTTGGTATCTGCTCGCTGGTAGCATAATAGCTTGCAATATCCTCAGCAATTTCTCCCGAAACAAGTGGTATAACTCCGACATAGGGCTCTTTGAGCCCCATATCCTTGACCACTGACAGAGTACCGTCACTGCCAACTGCACCGCCTACATCAAGCTTTCCCTGCGGATTGAGCGGAAGCTCCACAACAGGATTGTTCACGCAGCTCTTGACATTTCCGCGGCTGTCGGCAACAGCCACAAGCTGTCCTGCAGGACCTCCGCCGTCCACGCGAAGAGTTACGCTGTCCTCCTCACCCTTGAGCATATAGCCCATGAGGGAAGCAGCTATGGTAAGTCTGCCAAGACCTGCTGTGATGACAGCTGAGGTCTTGTGTATGCGCTCAATTTCCGAAACTATATCCTTTGCGTCAAGAACAGCAGCAAAGGCTGAACCGTCCGCTGATATTGCTCTGTATAAATTACCCATTTCACTTATCCTTTCAGTATTTCTGTCCGTTTCTGATACATCTTGCGGCGTAGACTATGCGCTGTGAATCGGACACCGGCATTTCAAATGTATCATCGCCGTACTTGCCCAGAAGCTCAAAGCCGCATTCCTCAAGAAGTCTTTCTATATCAGCCTCGCTGAAGGCTCTCTCGGAGAAGCAGTCAGAGCTTCTTGAGTAAAGCCCGTTCTCCTCCCTCTCGAAGAATTCCAGATTCATTTTGACCTCAAGAGTCTCAGGATTCAGAGTATTCTCCCACACGCAGTAGACATTTTCTGTCTCATAAGTAAAGGTGTGGTTTGCAAGCACGACGCGGTGCTTGTATGGAGTATTTACATCAAAGAGAAAGAGTCCGTCCTGCTCAGAGAAAAACGCCACCCCCTCGAAGACCTTTCTCACATCTTCAAGGCTTGCAAGGTGATTGATACTGTCGAGAGCACAGATAGTAACATCAATAGTGCCGAACATATCAAGCTTTCTCATATCCTGACAAAGATACTGGATATTGAGTCCGCTGTCAAACTTCTTGTCTATGGCGATGCCAAGCATCTCGTCGGAGTTGTCCACGCCGATGACGTCGTACCCCAGTCCTGCCATGACTTCTGAGATACTTCCAGTACCGCAGGCAAGGTCAAGGAGGATATTGTCCTTGGTGGTCTTGAAGCGCTTGATTATGCTGTGGAAGTACTCTCCGCGCTTCCTGTAGTCAATATTTGCGGTAAGCTCGTCATAGTACCGCGCAAACGCACTGTATCCGCTCATAATAATATCTCCTGTTTTTTATCAAACAAAGGGCTGCACCTCATTACGGCGCAGCCTGCTTCTTTTATTCAGTAAAGCCGAAGCAAAGATGATTATTCTTCATTATGCTCCTCTGTTGTAGGCTCTACGTTTTCGCCTACAAGGTTGCCCTTTATGTCACGAATCTCTTTAGAAATCTCATTTCCATTATCATCATAATAAATATACTCGAAGTTCTTTACTACTACACCTAACTCATCGGTAACTGGAAAACCATTTTCTTTTACGGTATAACAATATTCATACTGTTTCAAAATAAGATGATTTAAACTATTCCATTCATAGTATTTTTTCTTATAGTCAACTCCGTCAATATTTTCGGTAACAATGAGTCTGTTTGTGGCTTCTTGAATATTAATCTCAAATTTCAGGGCATTAAGCTCGTCCCAGCTGTCATACTTGCCCTTTTCGGGATCATATCTGAAGTACTTGCCTGACTTGTTGAGGTCATCCTCTTTTTCCACTACAAAGAGGTCGGGATAACCATCACCATCAAAGTCTACCTTTTCAATACGATCATTGATAGTTTTGTTTGGATTCTTATCAAGAAACTCCTTTATCTCAGAGGTATCAACAGTAAGTGACTGCGGCGAACGCTTCTTGCCGTCATTGTAAACATGCAATACCTCGATCTTGTCGCTTTTGAACTCAAATGAGATAGAGCTGTGATCCTTAGGATCGTATGTAGGAGCCTCTGTTGAAGGCTGCTGAGTTGTTGTTGAAGAGGTATTTGATCTGGTAGTAGATCTTGGAGCAGTTGGCACGGCTCTTGTAGTTCCGTGAACTCCTCCGCTGTTTCCGCCTGAAGCTCTTGTAACCACTCGACCTGTTGCCTTGACAGAAGTAGTCGTTCCTGAGATCTTATCTCCTGCAGACTTCTTGGCAGTTGTTGTTTTAGCCTTGCCGTCATTTGTAGTGGTCTCAGTTTCGGAGGTAGTTACCTTATCGGTAGTTGCTGAAGCCGTACCTGATACAATGTTGATCTGGCTGTCTACAACCGAAGTATCCTTGACCTTTCCGCAGCCTGACAGAAGCGCGAGAAGAACAACAGGAAGAATATACTTTTTCATTAATGTCACCTCATAAAACCTTTCTTTCTCTTTCAAAAAAGCCTTTCATGCCGTAAGGGGCAATCCCACGTCCCCCTTCGGTAAAGGTATCACTTATTTGCCATATCCTTAGCCTTGCAGCACTTTTTATACTTCTTGCCGCTTCCGCACGGACAAGGGTCGTTATCGCCGATCTTCTTTGCGCGGACAGGCTCTTCCGAGAAGCTTCCGTCGCCTGCACCTGCATTAGGCGCATCGGGCTGAGCTACCTGCTCACGCTCGGGAGCCTCATTTCTCTGGAGCTTTACAGTAAGGAGCATACGGATGGTATCCTCACGGATAGCCTCGACCATAGCGTCGAACATCTCGAAGCCTTCGTAACGGTACTCGATAACCGGGTTCTTCTGACCGTATGAACGGAGTCCGATACCCTTCTTGAGCTCTTCCATATCATCGATATGAGCCATCCACTTGGTATCAACGACCTTGAGGAGGATAACTCTCTCGAGCTCACGCATGATCTCTGAGCCGTACTCGTCTTCCTTAGCCTGATAAATCTCGCCTGCCTTAGTGCTGAGGGCATTGACGATATCTTCCTTTGAAACCTCCTGAAGCTCCTCTTCGGTGAAGGTGAGGTCCTCAGGTCCGATGAGCCAGCCGAGGAAGTGTTCCTTGAGACCAACGATATTCCAGTCATCCTTGACCTCATCGTCAACAAGGTAGGTATCAACAGTGGATTTGATAAGATCCTCCATCATCTTGAGAATGCTCTCGTGGAGATCCTCACCGTCCAGCACCTGAGCTCTCTGCTTGTAGATGATCTCACGCTGGGTATTCATAACGTCGTCATAGTTGAGGACGTTCTTTCTTATGCTGAAGTTCTGACCCTCGACCTTCTTCTGCGAAGACTCGATGATCCTTGTGAGCATTTTGCTCTCGATAGGGGTATTCTCGTCAACATTAAGGGTCTTCATAAGGTTTTCGAGGCGGTCGCCTGCGAAGATACGCATGAGGTTATCCTCTACTGAGAGGAAGAAGCAGCTTTCGCCCTCATCGCCCTGACGTCCTGAACGTCCGCGGAGCTGGTTATCGATACGGCGTGATTCATGGCGCTCTGTACCGAGGATATAAAGTCCGCCTGCTTCCTTGACTGCAACAGCCTTTTCCTTTACCTCTGCGTTGTATTTATCATAAAGCTCACGGTAGAGCTTTCTTGCTTCGATAACTTCCTGATCGTCTGTATCAGCGAAGCCGATAGCCTCTGTGATGATCTCCTCTGGTATCTCGCGCTTTCTAAGATCTGCTCTTGCGAGGAATTCTGCGTTACCGCCCAGCATGATATCTGTACCACGTCCTGCCATGTTGGTAGCGATGGTAACAGCGCCGTACTTACCTGCCTGAGCAACGATCTCAGCTTCCTTGGCATGCTGCTTTGCGTTGAGGACCTCATGCTTGATGCCCTTTCTCTTGAGCATAGCAGAGAGGAGCTCTGACTTTTCGATAGAAACTGTACCGACGAGGATAGGCTGTCCCTTATCGTGGCACTCCTTGATCTTCTCGATGATAGCGGCATACTTGCCCTTTTCTGTTGTATAAACCTGATCGTTGTGATCGATACGGATAACAGGCTTGTTGGTAGGGATAGCGATAACGTCGAGCTTGTAGATCTCCTTGAACTCGTCTTCCTCAGTCATAGCAGTACCTGTCATACCTGAGAGCTTTGTATAAAGACGGAAGAAGTTCTGGAAGGTGATGGTAGCAAGTGTCTTTGACTCGCTCTTGATCTTAACGCCTTCCTTAGCCTCGATAGCCTGGTGGAGACCGTCATTGAAACGGCGTCCCATCATAAGACGGCCTGTGAACTCGTCAACGATAATGATCTCGCCGTCCTTGACAACGTAGTCGATATCGTTCTTCATAACGCCGTTAGCCTTGATAGCCTGATTTATGTGGTGGAGAAGGGTCATATTCTCGGAATCCATAAGGTTCTCGACTCTGAACGCCTGCTCTGCCTTCTTAACGCCGCGCTGTGTGATAGTAGCGGTCTTAGCCTTTTCGTCGATGATATAGTCGGCAGTATCGTTAATAGCGTCCTGATCCACCTTGTCATCCATTTCAACTACTGTTGTAGCTGTAAGAGTCTTTGCAAAGCGGTCAACGATAGCATAGAGGTCTGTGGACTTGTCGCCGCGTCCCGAAATGATAAGCGGAGTACGAGCCTCATCGATAAGGATAGAGTCGACCTCATCCACGATGGCGAAGTTAGGAGCACGCTGAACACGATCTTCCTTGTGAGTAACCATGTTATCACGGAGGTAATCGAAGCCCAGCTCGTTATTTGTAGCATAGGTTACGTCGCAGTTGTATGCGGCACGGCGCTGCTCATTAGTGAGGCCGTGAAGGATACATCCGACAGTAAGTCCCAGCCAGCGGAGCACCTTGCCCATTTCCTCAGCCTGTGTCTTAGCGAGGTAATCGTTAACAGTAACGACATGAACGCCCAGACCTGAAAGAGCATTGAGGTAAGAAGCTACACAGGCAACGAGAGTTTTACCTTCACCTGTTTTCATTTCTGCGATACGTCCCTGATGAAGAACTATGGCACCGATTATCTGAACAGGATAAGGCTTTTTCTCGAGAACACGCCAAGCGGCTTCTCTTACGGTAGCAAGAGCCTCGGGGAGGATATCGTCAAGAGTCTCGCCGTCCTCCAGTCTTTCCTTGAATTCAGCGGTCTTGCCCTTGAGCTCTGCGTCGGAGAGCGCCTGATACTCCTCGTCCAGTTCGAGGACTTTATTTTTTATAGGTTCGATACGCTTGAGCTCGCGGTTTGAGTAAGCGTTCGGACCGAAAATGTTCTTGAATAAACCCATTTTGCTTTCCGCCTTTACTTTATTATAGTGTAAGTCTGATAAATCATATAAGTAGACATAATATATTTTACATCAAACGACATTGTTTGTCAATACCCATAATTGAAATAGCGGACAAAGTCCGCTATTTTACCAAAAGTTAACATTCATCACATCGAGGAGGGGCTGTTTTTATGCAATAACTTACTGATAGCTCCTGTTTTGGTCAGCCAATTCTTCCCACACCCTCCGCAGTCTCACAGCAGGAAGTGAACATATCTCCCACAGCATTTGCTAAGGAATTCAGGATAAGCAATGTCCCGATTATCAGAACCGCAATTATGATAAGCACGATTTTGGCTGTCTTTTTGAGTTTTTCCTTATCTTCTGCGGCAGTTGATGAGGTGTCAATAAATGCAAGGCTCACCCATATCCCGATTATCACGATAGTTATTACAATAAACAGCATATTATCCTCTCCTTTCAGCCTATTCTACCGCAGTTCTGTATCTCATTAAAGCATGATTCTAAAACACCCTCTATAATTAATTCTGAAATGAATTGAAGAATAACCGCAGCAAAGAATAAAACAACATAACCAATACATATAACAGCCAAAGCCAAAAGAACTATACCTGTGATCCTTACGCTTAACTTTTTAGAAACACAAAGCATACAAAGACCAACTATCATCATAATTAAAAGCAATAAACAACATAATAGCAGCGGTAAAACCATTTCTGTCTTTTTCATATCTTTCACTCCCTGTAAAGTCTGAACTTTCTTCTGCTATTATAATACCATCAGCAGCCCTTGCGTACAAGGTGTCATCTGTCACTTCCTCGGTGACATTTGTCACAGCCCTTGATATACGCAAAAAAATGTGATATACTCATAATGGTGATTATTATGCTTATTATATCTATGATCGGCTTGGATAAACGTGAATTCCACAGCCATGCACATAAAATGCTGCGTGAATGTCTGAGAAACAAAAAAATTGAATACAGCGAAGCTACACCCGTTACAAAGGGCAGGCTGGGAAAGCCCTCCCTTACGGAGCACCCCGATGTACACTACAATATCTCCCATGCCGACGGCATTGCCGCCTGTATGGTCTCGGACCTTGAATGCGGCATAGACTGCGAAAATGTACGTGATTTCCGCCCCAATGTAATGAAACGTGCATTTTCCGCAAAAGAGCGTGAAATGGTGGAAAAAGCTCCCGAAAGCGAGAGAAACCTGTTGTTTTTCCGCCTCTGGACTCTCAAAGAAGCCTATGTTAAAGCACTTGGCACAGGTATCTCATATCCGTTGGCTGACGCTGAATTCATTTTTGACGGCGATAACATCGAAACCGATATAGATAACTGCTATTTCCGTCAGTACATTCTGAAAAACGGCAGATATGTCGTTTCCATATGCGAGATAAAGAGAAAATTCCCACGATGATCCCGTACTTTTGTGGAACATCGGCACCATATGACTTTTTTCGTCCCTGTTCGGCTGTGCAAAATTCCTAAAATCACAAGGTAATTTCGTTCAAATCGGGAAAAATTCTTCCCTGCCCTTGCATTGCCGCTGATTTTAGGGTATAATATAATATATTAATGTATTCCACAACAGCGGGAGGCTGATACTATGTTTGATAAAACCATGACGTTTTCTGTAAACGAGGACAAGGAAGCGGAACTCAAGAAAAATCTCACTATCATCTACGATGCTCTTACCGAAAAGGGCTATAACCCCGTAAATCAGATAGTAGGATATATACTGTCCGAGGATCCTACATACATCACGACCTACAATAATGCAAGAAGTCTTATACGTCACATCGACCGTGATGAGCTTTTGCAGGTCCTTGTAAGGTCTTATCTTAACGCATAAAACAGAAATGACGGTCTTTCGACCGTCATTTTTTTATGTATCATCCTTGTCTTTAGCCTTAGCTTTGCCGTCATATGGTCTGAAGCAGATGTTAAGGTCAACATCGCCTTCAATACCGGGGATCCTTCCTGTATTTGAGTACTGCCATATCTTGAAGTCATAGTAGTACGAAGGCTTATCTGCGTACTCTGCAAGCCAGAAATCATAATCCTTTATGCGAGGAAGATCAAGCTTGTGCATCGCAGTTCCTGTGTTCTGGTATATCATCGGAGTATATCCCGAATCCTTTATTCTCTCGCAGAAGGATATGCAGCAGTCCGCAAGAGCTTCCACGCTTACGCCGTCAGTACGTGCGTTGTCATGTCCGACCAGCTCCCAGTCGTAAACTACAGGATATGTAATATCATATGGCGCAAGGGCATCGATGACAGCATCGGCTTCCTCTATTGCCTCGTTCGCATTGGTTGCCTGTGAATAGAAATACACGCCCACCTTTATACCCGCGTCGAGAGCTCCTTCAATATTGCGCTGAAATGCCGAATCATAGGTAACTATTCCGTCGCCGTAGGTCCTGTATCCCACACGTATGAAGGCAAAATCAATATCAGCCTGCTTTACCTGCTCCCAGTCGATCTCATTCTGGAACTCCGAAACATCGATTCCCGTGGTGGATACCACCTGACCGTTTTCCTTGTAATAAGCATAGCCGTTGCGCATTGTCAGCTCATTGAGATCTATCGTGCTTGCAGGAACGTCCTCATATACAGGAACGAATATCTCTCCGTATGTACCGTCGTTCATCAGTATCTTCTTGCCGTCGAGCTGATAGAACGTCTCTTCTTTTTCTATTACCGCTCTCCTGCGCACCTGCGGATCCTGTGAGCCTGCATTGGCAGGAACAGCTTCGTTCCTTCCTCTTATCAGCCCGACCCAGATAAGTGCTATCGCAAGAAAAAGTATTATAACAGCTTCAAGCAAAGCAATACTTTTGAAGCGGAGCTTTCTTTTGTTGTCTGCCATTATTAACTCCTTTACAGATTTTTATTTGTCTTTAAGTATATAATATCACATTTTTCGCATTTTGTAAACCATTTCTTCCATGTAAAAAATAACATTTTCGTCACTATACGGCATTTTCACCTAAAATTCATTTTTCTGCCATTGACAAGCTCGTTCTTATAGTATAAAATTATTATATCGAATCACATTTTATTACAGGAGAGATCGTTATGGAATACAAATACAAGACAAAAATGGTCTGTTCACAGGAGATCAGCTTCAATATCAACGGCGATGTCATCACTGATATAGCCTTCCGCGGCGGCTGCAACGGCAACCTCAAGGCATTGTCCAAGGTGCTTGACGGCTGGACTGTTGAGCAGATAGAGGCAAAGCTCAAGGGCAATACCTGCGGTCAGAGACCTACATCCTGCGCAGACCAGCTTTGTCTGGCTGTACGCGAGGCTTACGAGGCACAGAAGAACGCATAATTCAGCGGCGTGTAACGCCAAAATGGCGCAGAAGGGGAGTCCCTTACGCCGGAATCGTGACATAAAAATTACCGGACCCGTAATTCCGGGTCCGGTATTTTTGTTGAGGGAAGCCCGATAATGGGCTTCCTTTTGTTTTTATACTGGCTTCAGATCGCTTATCTTGTGAAGGAGATATTCCTGTATGCGCAGTGCGTCATTGGAGGTGATACCCTTGCTTGACGTATCAACGTCAGCATTGTCGGCGCCCTTTTCCGTCATGTGCTTACTGTCAGTACCCTCAAGACCGTACTTGTTGGGGTTTGCCAGAGACTGCATAATAAGCACAACATCTGACATATCCACAGTGCCGTCGCAGTTGGCATCGCCATAGACTGCCTGAGCAGCTGAGACCTTGACGGTATATGTACTTATCATTGTCTCAGTATCAAGTACATATTCGATATCTTCTTCAGAGAATGAATACTTGCCGTCTGCTGAAGTGAATTTGCCGAATGAATAGGATTTCGCGCTCTTTGGTATAGCAGGTAATACAATGAAGGGATTGTACTTAGAGGTCTTTATCTCATAGACCGTGTCGGATTCGTGACCGTCATCAAATACCACAGTCAGTGCTGCTGTAAAGCTTCCGTCGTTTATAAGCTTGCCTGTTGCCTTGTCAACAACATAGAACAGGCAGGAGCCTGTAGATATCTGGGGCTCGCTCCTTTTTGTGAGCTTTATAGTGTAGTTTATGGTGTGGTTTGCATCGTCCTTTTCGATAACAACGTCATCAGCATTGTAGGTATAGTAGATGTGATGGCTCATGCTTCTTATCTCAAGGTCGTAATCTGTTACGTTGGTCAGGCTTCCGGGGGTGAGAGTAACAGGATTTTCGCTCTCTGTGCTGAATGTAGAGGTGCTTGAACGCTTTTCGCCGTTGTTATACGTCATATTCCATGCGATTATGAAGCTTGCATCGTCTACGGGTTCACCAGTCTCCTTGTCGACTGCCTTCATAACGTATTTTTTCTGCACAGCAGGTGTCTGGACAGTTGAGGTCGTTGTGGTTGTTATGGCAGAGGTTGCGGTAACGGAGGTTGTGGTAGTGGTCGTCTCATGCTTTTCCTCAATGGGAGCCATGCTGGGAGCAGTGTCACCCCACCATTTCCAGCGGTCGGGAGTACGGTATTTGTTGATAGCCTCTCCGTTGGCAGATGTCCATGTGAACACATTGTCGTAGAGGTGTCCCTCGTTGTAGTAGAACTGCGCCATAGCACAGATCTCGTCGGCATAGGTCGCATAAGCACCTTCGTCCTCAGCCATGGTGCACCAGCCTGTGTTGAAGCCTTTAAGGCTGTTTCTTACTACCTGATAGTCGTTCATGCCCTGCTCGTTCATGCATATCTCGGCAAAGTGGAGTATTTTTCTGATACCCATATGGTTTGAGATGATACAGTCATAGAAGTTCTGCGGTGTAAATGAATACTGGAACATTTCGGGAACGTTGTCCTCAGGCATGAACTTGGGGTCGCAGTCCTTGAAAGCTGTAACAGCTGTTTGCAGAGTGCCGTATGCGTGGGCGGAATTTACGCCCCAGCCGTCCTCGTAGGCTGTTTCGTGGTCTGAGCCTATCTTGCCCTCGCCTAACGTTGACTCTCTTGAACCGAGTCCGAGAAACAGAGCGTACATCTTTTCACGCTCAGGCTGTCCGAGACGAGTCGAGATGAGGTCCCAGTGTTCGTCGATCTCCTTGTAGAGAGCGTACTTTACCTCCTGAACGGTCATTTTGTGGTTGATGGCACGTATCTCTTCTGCTGAAGCATCGGCAGGAGTGTTTCTCTCGCCGAAATTAAGAGGATTGCCAACGCCCTCTTTCTGAACGTCACGCGAGGTATCGTGAAGGGGATCGCAGGTCTGTCCTGCGAAGCACCATTCGTCAGCTGAAGCGATAAGGCTGTTGTCGCCGAGTGGGACCGCATTTACAGAACCTGTGCAGAGGACTGCCGCTGTAACTAATCCGAAAAATCTGTTGAATCTCATAGCTGTCACCTCAGAAGTTAGAACCGTTCCAGCCCCAGTCGTTGGTACTTGTGTATTTTACGTACACCCGGTCTGACGGTATACCGATATTATCTGTGAGAATGCCTGTGATATGGCTTGTAAGGGTGGTAAGAGCATTGGAAGAAGCGCTTCCGAAGATGGATACCTCTACCATAGCGGCAGGAGCGTCCTCCCCCTTGAACCAAAGGTCATACTCAGGCTCGATGCCCACCATGAGCCAGCCCTCTGACTTGCCGGGAATAGCTGTGATAGCCCTTCCGAGTGCTGATTTGATGCTTGTTTTCTGCTCAGCCGAAACAGAAACATTGGTCTTGACATTAATGAATGGCATAATTTTTCCTCCTCATTGATATTTTTAGTGCAATGCACATTATATTTATAGTTCTATAAGTCCCTCTGAAAGCATTTCCTGAGCCGCAAGCATTACACCCAGCTTGCCGCTTGTGTAGGTTATGCCGCCCTGCATCCATACAGCGTATGGTTCGCGGAGGGGAGCGTCAGCGGAGAGCTCAATAGAAGCGCCGTTTGTGAAAGCGCCTGCCGCCATTATGACCTGACTGGAATATCCCGGCATATCCCATGGCTCGGGAGTTACAAATGAGTCAACGGGAGCGCCCTTCTGTATTCCGCGGCAGAATGCGCAGAGGTGCTTTTCGTCTCCAAGCTTTACAGCGGTGATGATGTCTCCTCTTGGCTCGTCCTTTCGTGGGGAGCACTCGAAGCCGAGAAGTGTGAACAGCTCGCTTGCAAATGTGCAGGTCTTGATGGCGTTTGCCACAACGTCGGGTGCGAAGAATATTCCCAGGAGCATTTCGCGGTTCATGCCGAGAGTACAGCCAACTTCTTTACCCATGCCCACACATGTGAGACGGTAGGAGCAAAGCTCCACAAGGTCGGCTCTTCCTGCGATATATCCGCCTGTACGTGCGATACCGCCGCCTGCGTTCTTGATGAGTGAGCCGATGATGATGTCAGCGCCCACAGCAGTAGGCTCTCTGTCCTCAACGAATTCGCCGTAGCAGTTATCCACCATGACGATAATGTCGGGGTTGCCCTTTTTAGCGGCATTTATCATCTTTTCAATGTCGGCAATGGTGAAAGCTCCACGGAGAGAATAGCCTCTTGAACGCTGTATGTAAGCCACCTTAGCGCCCTTTACGGCTTCTGTTATCTCGTCAAGCTTTGGAGTGCCGTCGCTGTTAAGGTCTACCTGTCCGTACTCCACACCGTAGTCCATAAGTGAGCCGTTACCCTTAGTGCCGCTAATGCCTATTACTTCTTCAAGTGTGTCATAGGGCTTGCCTGTTATGGAAACTATCCTGTCGCCTGTTCTGAGGACTCCGAAAAGAGCTACAGAAAGAGCATGAGTGCCCGAAACGAAGTTGAAGCGCACCAGTGCGTCCTCAGCGCCGAGAGCCTGAGCGAAGACCTTATCGATTACCTCTCTGCCCATGTCTCCGTAGCCGTAGCCTGTAGAGCCGTAGAAGCAGGGCTCACTGACCTTGTTGTCGGAGAAGGCTTTCAGAACTTTTGCGCCGCAGTATTCGGCATTTGCGTCTATTTTTGCAAAGGCTTCGGCGCAGTTCTTTTCAGCCTGAGCGGCGAGCTCGGCGAGTCTGTTGTCGAAGCCGTATAAGTCGTTTATCTTATTATTCATGTTTTATCCTTTCGATTAATAACTTGATGAACCCATGAACGGGATTCCAAAGGGACTGTGTTCCTTTGGCAGAGTGACTCCCCATAAGATGGGGAGATGTCCGAAGGACAGAGGGGACGTACCGGTAAGGTCAGAGGCGGCGCCTCTGGTCGCTGTTCCCAGCTTTTAAAGAACAGCGAAACAATACGAAGGCGCTCCTAACAGGAGCGAGTACCCTCTACCCTTGCGGTTACTCCCTGTACTACAGGGAGTAACCGCAAGGGTGAATCCCGAAAACAATCCAGTGAATTGTTTTCGGGAGAGGGTGACTCCCCACGGGGTGGGGAGATGTCGTAACGCGACAGAGGGGACGGACCCGATTAGGGGGCCCTGCAAGAGAGGGCGTCCCTTAACGGGCGGCGAAACGCCGCCCCTACACACATTATAGCTTGTTTGCGCCAGTGTGTCAACGCATTTTCGCGGAAAAGTACTCAGACCTTGTAATTTTCCGCTTCTTTTATCAGCTTCACGTCAACGAGGGCGTCAAGCAGAGTGCCGTTCTCGGCATACTCCTCGGAGAATATTTTGCCCTCCTGTCTTATCCTGCCGATGAATGCGCCCTTATCATAGGGGACAAGCAGCTTCATGCGCTTTGCGGTCTCAGGCAGGTTCTTCACGATACACTCCAGCAGTCTGCCGAATCCCGTGCGCTCCTTTGCACTTATCATAACAGTATTGTCGTCCTCGAAGACCGTATCCGTAAATGGAGCAGCGTCTGCCTTGTTCATAACATATATCTGAGGGATACCCTCGCAGCCAAGCTCGCTGAGCAGGCTTGCTGTGACCTCAGCCTGTTCCTTGATCTCAGGTGAGGAAAGGTCCTGAACATTCAGTATTATGTCCGCGGCGGCAGCTTCTTCAAGGGTGGATTTGAACGCCTCAACAAGATTGTGGGGGAGACGCCTGATAAGTCCGACGGTATCGATGAGCATGACACTTCTGCCGTCGGGGAGCTCTATTGAACGTGAGGTTATGTCAAGTGTTGCAAAGAGCTTATTTTCGGCAAGAACTCCTGCGTCGGTGAGGGCGTTCAGCAGTGTGGACTTGCCGACATTTGTATATCCGACTATGGCTGCGCAGAGCACTCCGTCCTTTTTGCGGCGTGAACGGGAGAAATTACGGTGCTTTTTAAGCTCCTCCAGCTCCGCTTCAAGGTAGCTGATGCGCTTTCGGATATGGCGCTTGTCAGTCTCCAGCTTTGTTTCTCCGGGGCCTCTTGTTCCGATGCCGCCGCCCAGTCTTGACAGAGCACTTCCCATACCTGTAAGCCGTGGTAGACGGTATTTCTGCTGAGCCAGCTCGACCTGGAGCTTACCTTCTTTTGTACGGGCGCGCTGAGCGAAAATATCCAGTATCAGTGTAGTTCTGTCGATGACGCGGACGTCCAGTATTTCCTCGATGTTGCGGACCTGAACTCCTGTCAGCTCATGGTCAAAGATGACAAGCTCTGCCTTCAGAGTCTCCAGCTGTTCCTTCAGCTCCTCCAGTCTGCCTGCGCCCATACAGGTGGCTGAGTCATAGGTAGGGCGTTTCTGTATCACAGTGCCCACTACTTCGGCATTTGCAGTTGTCGCAAGCTCCTCAAGCTCGCCGATGGAGACCTCGGCGTCAAATTCACCTGTGTCCACACAGGCGAGAACAGCTTTTACGGGCAGGTCGTCGGTCTTGTTTTCGTACATATGATACTCCTTGTCAGATGATTTCACGGCAGTAGAGCTCCGGGGTTTCAGTGCCGAGCAGCTCCGAAAAGCAGGAGTTGTCTGCTATGAGCCGAAGCTTCCGTGCTTTTGTGAGCTGTTTGATTCGGTATTCCAGTTTTGAAGCGAGGCTCCTGTCTCCGCAGCTCCACAGCGCTTCAAGGGAAAGAGCCTTGTGAGAGCGTGTGTACTTGGCACACCTGGTGGTCTGTCCGAAGTGTTCGTCAAGTCTGCGGTCGATGTCACTGGTTATACCTGTATACAGCATGCCGCCTTCACATTTTATGATGTAGACGTAGTACATCTGCGGTTATTTCAGTTTTTGCACATAAGTGCAAGAGCGTGGGCGGACATACCGAGCTTTTCGCCTGTGAAGCCGAGATGCTCCTCGGTGGTAGCTTTGACGCTTATCTGAGATACGTCGCAGCCGCATACCTTGGCGATATTCTCGCGCATAGCCATAATGTGGGGGGCGAGCTTCGGAGCCTGAGCGATGATAGTTGCGTCGATATTGCCGATCTCCCAGCCCTCGGCTCTTATCCTGCGGCAAACCTCCTCCATGAGTTTCATGCTGTCAGCGTCCTTGAAGCTGTCGTCATTATCGGGGAAGAGGTGACCGATGTCGCCCATAGCAAGAGCGCCGAGCATGGCGTCCATGATGGCATGAACGAGTACATCTGCGTCTGAGTGACCGAGAAGACCTGTATCATGTGGGATCTCGATGCCGCCGAGTATGAGCTTTCTGCCCTCCACCAGCTTGTGAACGTCATAACCGTGACCAATTCTGAACATATTTTTCTCCTTTCGATAAGTAAGTAGAAGAATTACAGTAATTTTTTGCTTAGCGCATGAATGGGATTCCAAAGGGACTTTGTCCCTTTGGCGGAGTCCAGAGGCAGCGCCTCTGGTGGGGGTGGGCAAAGCCCCACAGTTACAAAGCGCCTCGCAAAGGGTGAATTTCCAAACAGTCCAGTGGACTGTTTGGAAAGAGGGAACGCCTTGCAAGAGAAGGCGTTCCCTTAAAGGGACGTCGAGGACGCCGTCCCCTACAAATGCGTGTTATGATGTGGCTTTTGTTTCAACAGCCGTTTCTGCTTCATCATGGGATTTTCCGAAAAGCAGCTTCAATACTATCGGGGTAACGATGCTTGATACTATAATGAGCAGGATAACTGCTGTGAAGTATGATGAGTCGATGATGCCGAGACCGAGTCCCTTGTTGGTGATAATGAGAGCAACCTCTCCTCTTGTCATCATGCCTGCGCCGATTTTCAGACAATCTATCCAGCTGTACCTGAAGCATCTTGATGCAAGTCCGCAGCCTATGACCTTGCTGAGCATTGCCACAAGAACGAAGCCTATGGAGAAGACCACCATGCTTGAGTCGATGGAGCTGAAGTCGGTTTTAAGTCCTATGCTCACAAAGAACACAGGAGCAAAGAACATATAGCCGTTTATGCTTACACGGCGGTCTATGTATTCAGCGTCACGGACGTTGCAGAGGATTATTCCTGCGATGTATGCACCTGTTATGTCGGCGATGCCGAAATACTTTTCGGCGATATAAGCCATGATGAAGCAGAGCGTTATGGCGATGATAGGGATACGTCTTGTGTGAGCGTGTCTGTCATCGTAGAACTTGAATGCCTTGTAAACTATGAAGCCGATGATAAGTGAAAGTACAAGGAAGAGCAGTATTTTTCCCATAACAAGAAGAGTATTGCTGTCGGGATCCTTGAAGCCCAGAACAAAGGTGAGTGCGATGATACCGATAACATCGTCGATAATGGCAGCGCTGAGGATAGTCTGTCCCACACGGCTTTTCAGCTTGCCCATCTCCTTCAGTACCTCGACGGTTATGCCCACGGAGGTGGCTGTCATTATACAGCCTATGAACACAGCCTTGAAGAATTCATCGGTGCCGAATGAGGCGAAGCCGTAAACACACATGTACAGCAGACTTCCGCCCACAAGCGGTACAAGCACTCCCACACAGGCTATCATAAACGCCGCAAATCCCGATTTTTTCAGTTCCTGAAGGTTGGTTTCGAGACCTGCCGAGAACATGATGAGTATAACTCCGATCTCTGCCATCTGACTTATGAAGTCCGAGGGCTGTACAAGGTTCAGGCCGAGGCACGGACCGATTATCAGTCCTGCGATTATCTCGCCCACGACCATAGGAGCTTTCAGTTTCCGTGCAAGAAGTCCCGCACCTTTTGCGCATATAAAAATTATGGCAAGGTCTTTGAGAATCTTATAGGTTTCCATTCATATTCATATCCTTTCGAAAATAAAGGGAGCAAATATGCTCCCGTATACATTTATTATACTATGAAACTTTGCACTTGTCAATGTTTTTGCGATTCCTGCCGAAAAATAGCTGATTTTGTAAAGAACGCAATATTTGATTTGCAAATATGAAAATGATGTGATATAATAGCAATAATTAACCAATTCATATAAACCTAAAATTCGTGTAAGGAACGGTCAATATTATGAAGAAATTAATTTTATCTGCTTTAGCACTTACTTTGCTTTGCGGCTGTACCTCGCAGAATAACAGCCCTTCAAGGAATGGCAATGATACTGCGGCAGCTGCCGAGACCACTGGTACAGCGGTACAGACGACTATCACGGGAGCAAAGTCGGTTTCCGGAAAGGACAGCGCAGAATGTACGTGGTTCACAAGAGGCGATTACGAGGTAATGGAATCGGAGGAACAGAATACTGCTCTTTCATATGATAACAGGTTCAAGGGCGAATTCTATGTGTTTACCGATGAGACCAAAGGCGAGTACTGGAGCGCTTATAACGGAAAGCTTGCATCGTTCAGATGCAATCAGGAAAAGAACAGCATAGCATTCCATGAGACAAATATCTGGGAGCATGGAAGCCGCCCTATCGGTTCAAGAGTGGATATGTCCTATTCAAAGGGGACGGATCACGACTTCGGAACTGACGAAGACGGCAATGTAGTGTTCAGATCTTACGGCAGATTTATGTTCGCTCTTGTTAAGCGTGATGACCTTGACCCTGATACATTCGACGCCACCGACTATAAAGACGACTTTGTACTTTCTGAGCACGGCTGGCTGGAAAAGGGAAGCTATGCCTATAAGGGCAAAAAGGTAAAGGAATGAAATAATCGCGCTTTTTATAAAAAAGTGCTTGACAAGCCACTTCTGAAATGATATAATATTTGAGTATCGTGTGTAAACACGTACTATTATTATCCTTGCCCGCAGTAAGTTGCCGGGCATGATCCCAGAAGGAGGTGTGCTAAATGGCAAAGGTATCCGCTAAGTATGAAGTAATGGTTGTTTTCAGCCTCAAGAACGGCGAGGAGCCTATGAAGGCTCTCGTAGAGAAGTTCAAGGAGAGAATCGAGCGTCACGCCGAAGCTGTTGAAGTCAACGAGGATTGGGGTAAGCGCAAGCTTGCATATCCTATCGAGGACGAGACAGAGGGCTACTATGTGATCTACACATTCCAGTCACAGCCTGATTATCCTGCTGAGCTTTCAAGACGTCTCAACATCACAGACGGCGTTCTTCGTTCACTCGTAACAGTTGTTGAATAATTCTACTTCATTATTTAGGAGGCGGTCAGATGAATAAGGTTATTTTGGTTGGAAGGCTCACTGCCGATCCTGAACTCAGACAGACTCAGAGCGGTATCGCTTCATGTAGATTTACCGTAGCTGTGGACAGAAGGTTCGCAGATAAGTCTACAGGCGAAAGACAGGCTGATTTCATCACTTGTGTTGCCTGGAGACAGACAGCAGAGTTTGTTTCGCGTTATTTCAATAAGGGAAAGCTTATCGCAGTAGAGGGCTCGCTTAGGAATAACAATTATCAGGACAGAAACCACCCCGAAGTAACTCATTACTCCATGGACGTGTTTGTGGATAATGTTGAGTTCGTAGGCGGTAAGGGCGAAAACGGCGGCAATGGCGGCGGTTACAATAACGGCGGCTATAATGCTCCACAGAACAATTACAATAACAATTATTCCGCTCCTCCTCAGCAGGCAGCTCCACAGCAGCCCGCAGCTAATGACAGTATGTCTTACGGCAACCTCAGCGATTTTGAGGAAATTCTCAGCGACGGAGACGTTCCGTTCTGAGCAAACTAACTTTACTTTATTACGATAGGAGGAAAAGTCATGGAAAAGGAAAGAAATTCCCGTCCTGCGAAGAAGCCCCGCAAGAAGGTTTGCATGTTCTGCGCTGACAGAATCGAGAAGATCGATTACAAGGATCTCGCTAAGCTCAGAAAGTGCATGACTGAGAGAGCTAAGATTCTTCCCAGACGTGTAACAGGCACTTGCGCTTACCATCAGCGTGAGCTCACAGTTGCTATCAAGAGAGCAAGACACATCGCTCTGCTTCCTTATATCAGCGACTAATTCATAAATTCAAGGGAGGCGTTATGCCTCCCTTTTTGCATATCCGTATATATGTATCCGCTCCTTACGGCATCGGTAAAGGAGCGATCTTACAGGTCTATCGGTCGATATTCTGTACGGCAAGCTCCTCGTCCTTACGGAAAAGAAGAGATATGCACCATACTGCCGAGACAGCCACGAGAATGTAGACCGCACGGCTGATGACGCTTCCTGCGCCGCCGAAAAGCCATGCTACCATGTCAAACTCGAATATACCGACCAATCCCCAGTTTATTCCTCCGATTATCAGAAGAATAAGAGCAAGTTTGTCCCACATTTTTGAGAACACCTCTTTGTTCGGGATTTACGGCGTCTTCAACGCCGAACACCACTGATTCCGGCAATGCCGCGTTTCAGCGGTACAAAGCTATTATCGCCTCATATCCCGTGATTATTCATTTTTGAAGGAGAAAATTATGGTTTCTGAAAAAATTGCATTATTTGGATTTGATAAGAATACATGGATCCTCATTGCAGCTTCGGCTGCCGTTGTCCTGCTGCTGGCGCTGTATATTTGCATCCATTTCAGCAAGGGAAAACGCAAGGGCAGGGCTGCTGAGCGAAAGGTGGCAAAGGTATTGAAAAAGCTGGGAAAGAAGGATCATGTCAGAATTATCAACAACGCCTATCTGCCCCTTTACAATAAAGCCTGCGAGGTGGATCATCTTGTGTTCGGACGCTTCGGTGTACTGGTTGTTGAGACCAAGGGTATCTCGGGCAAGGTAACAGGCAGCGGCAAGAACCTTACCCATACCATAGGCAGCAAGACTCACAAGCTCTACAACCCTCAGCTTCAGAACAAGACCCATATCGACAATGTGGTGCATCATCTGAAAAAAGGCGGATTTGACAAGGTGCCTGTTACGGGAGCTGTTGTCTTCTCAGCAAGTGACATCGAATTCCCGTCAGAGATCGGCACTGACATCAAGGGACTTGAAAAGCTGTACAGCTCTCTTAAGGACGCAGGCTGCAATCAGGATGTGCTGTATAACTATTTCAGCGATATGCAGGTAAAGAATCCTCTGAAGAAAGCCTGGATAAAAACGCGCAAGAAAAACGACTGATACGGTACAGAAAGGAGTTTACCATGGAGATCAAAAGGTTTATTGCCATTGCGGCTTCGGTTCTCATTGCTTTTCCCTCAGCGTTCCGCACAGATAGCTTTGTCTTAAGAACAGCTGATGCTGCCAGCATCAGCTCGGTCACATTCACGAATTTTGACAGCCGTATCAACGGCGGAGAACCTATCCGCGGTGTTGATATATCCTCGGTCATCTCCCTTGAGGAGGCAGGTGTGAAGTTCTATGACGACAACGGAAACGAGCAGGATATTTTCCGTACCCTTGCAGATCACGGCGTGAACTACATCCGTGTCAGGATATGGAACGAGCCCCATGACGACAGCGGCAACACCTACGGCGGCGGTCACTCGGATCTTGAAACTGCTGCAAAGATAGGCAAACGTGCTGCCGAGAACGGAATGAAGCTCCTTGCGGATATTCAGTATTCCGACTTCTGGGCCGATCCTGCAAAGCAGACCCGTCCCAAGTACTGGCAGCCCCACAGCCACGACAAGCTGAAGGGAGAGATATACAACTGGACATCATGGGTGGTGAAGTATCTCACCGAAAACGGCAGTGACATCGGCATGGTTCAGATAGGCAACGAGACAAACTGCTTCTTCTGCAATGAGAAGGATATGAACAAGATATGTGATCTGTTTGCAAGCGGCGAAAAGGCGGTCCGCGATTACGACAGGAACATTCTTATCGCTCATCACTTTGCAAATCCGGGAAGCGGCCACTTCGACTGGTACGCTCAGGTCATGAACGATTGCAGGCTGGATTACGACGTTTTTGCCTGCTCCTACTATTCCTACTGGCACGGTTCGCTGGACAATATGCAGAAGGTACTGACAGGCATCGGCAACAAGTACAATAAGTATGTCATGGTAGTCGAGACTGCCTACCCGTACACCAATAACGACGGCGATAACTTCGGAAATACCGTTACCTCAAGCTCGAAGGACGTCGACCTGAGATATGATATTTCAGTAGACGGACAGGCCAGGGCGATAACTGATGTTTTTCAGACTGTTGCAAACTGCAACGGACACGGTATCGGCGTTTTTTACTGGGAGCCTGCATGGCTTGGAGTTCCCGATATCTCATGGCAGCAGCAGAAGCAGCTCTGGGATAAGTATGGCAGCGGCTGGGCAACCTCCTATGCAAAGGGCTATGACAAAGACGTTACGGAGTCGGGAGGTTCTTCCTTTGATAATCAGGCACTTTTTGACTTCCACGGCAAGCCGCTGGAGTCTCTGGACGTTTTTCTTAATGTGTATCCGCAGAAAAAGCCTGTTGTAACGACTACAACAACCACCACTACGACCACGAGCACAACAACTGCATCAACTACTACTGTCACGACTACTACAATGCCCGGACAGGCTGTAAACGAGGTACGCGGTGATATAAACCACGACGGAGTTATTGACAGCTTTGACCTTATTGCTTTCAGAAAAATCGTTCTGAGCGATAAAAAGCCGTTGGCGCATTATGATCTCAACTCTGACGGAGAAGTCGGAATTGCCGATCTTGTGAAGCTTCAAAGATTTATACTGGGCTATAAGGACGATGATTTTATAATGATCACGTTTTATACCACGAATACATGAAAAAATCCCCCTCAATATGAGGGGGATAACTTTTTATCATACCATTTGTGACATATCGTAGAGGCCTGCGGGCTTATCCTTGAGGAATACTGCTGCATTTACAGCTCCCTCGGCAAATACCATCTTTGAAGCAGCCGAGTGGGAAAGGGTGATGACCTCGTCATTTCCTGCGAAGATAATGTCATGTTCGCCCACGATAGTGCCGCCGCGGATAGAGTGCATACCTATCTCAGTCTTTTCACGTTTCTGACGGCGTGAATGGCGGTCGTAAACATAGTGCTTTGAGTTATCAAGAGTTTCGTTGATAGCGTTTGCAAGCATTATAGCTGTACCGCTTGGAGCATCGATCTTCTGGTTGTGGTGCTTTTCAACGATCTCGATGTCGAACTGGTCACCAAGTACTGAAGCAGCTTTCTTAGCGAGCTGCACCAGAAGGTTTATGCCCAGTGACATATTGAATGTGAAAAACAGTGGTATCTGATTGGCTGCGGACTTGATTTTTGCGATCTGAGCGTCATCGTAGCCTGTTGAGCCGATAACAAGGGGAGTGCCTGTGGAAAGGCAGTATTCAAGCAGAGCGTCAAGTCCGGCAGGATTTGAGAAATCTATGATTACATCCGGCTTTACAGGGAGCTTTGCAGGAGTTTCGACGATGGGGAAGTCTGCGTACTGCTCTGTATACACATCTATACCTGCAACCACATTGCAGTCCTCGCGCTCCTTGATGCAGCTGTAAATGTTTTTGCCCATTTTGCCGTTAGCGCCGCAAATAGCGATATTTGTCATGTTTTACACTTCCTTTTCAGTTATATGAGCGGAAATTACTTGATAAGTCCGTGCTTTGCAAGTGTAGCTCTGAGCTTTTCCCTGTGCTCGTCGGTCATCTCGCAGAGAGGCAGACGGCATGGACCTGCATTCCAGCCCACCATGTTCATAGCTTCCTTTACAGGTATGGGGTTAACCTCGATGAACAGATCATTGATGATGTCGAGGTACTTGAGCTGGAGCTTCATAGCCTCTGCGAAGTTGTTATCGAGACAGAGCTGCACCATATCGTGCATTTCCTTTGGGATAACGTGGGAAGCAACAGAAATGACACCCTTTCCGCCGAGAGACATGACAGGAACTACCATATCATCGTTGCCGCTGTAGATGTCTATATCATCGCCGCAGGCAGCAGCAAGCTTTGCAACATAGCTGATATTTCCGCTGGCTTCCTTGATAGCAGCGATGTTTCTGTGCTTAGCGAGCTCCTTAACGGTAGCTACATCGAAGCCGCAGCCTGTTCTGCTGGGAACATTGTAAAGGATTATCGGGATATTTACAGCATCAGCGATAGCAGTAAAGTGAGCGATAAGTCCCTTCTGAGTAGCCTTATTATAATAAGGAGTAACGTGGAGGAGAGCGTCAGCACTTGCTGCCTCAGCCTCCTTGGAGAGCTCAACTGCGTAGTGTGTATCATTGCTGCCTGCACCTGCAATAACAGGAACTCTGCCTGCAACGTGCTTTACAGCGAACTTTATGCAGTCGCGGTGCTCGTCATCGGTCATTGTAGCGGACTCACCTGTAGTGCCGCAGATAACTATAGCATCAGTGCCGTTGGCGATCTGGTCGTCGATAACACGGCCGAGCTCGTCATAGTTTATAGAGCCGTCGCTGTTCATTGGAGTGATGATTGCAACAGCTGCGCCGGTAAATATAGTGTTCTTCATAGCTTTTCCCTTTCGTAATATTAAATTAAAATGTAGGGAACACCGTACTCGGGATCCCGATATGTTTGTGCTGTTGTATTGTGGAAGCCCGCGGAGGCATCCCGCTTAATCAAAGTAGCCCTTAGCTGCAAGGAGTTCAGCAAGGAGAACGCCGCCGCCTGCTGCACCTCTGAGTGTATTGTGTGAGAGGCATACGAACTTGTAGTCGTACTGTGAATCCTCTCTGAGACGGCCTGTAGAAACAGCCATACCGCCTTCAAGGTTTCTGTCAAGCTTAGCCTGTGGACGATCGTTTTCCTCAAAGTAGTGAATGAACTGCTTTGGAGCGCTTGGAAGCTCAAGTTCCTGAGGAACACCCTTGAAATCAGCCCAGAGCTTAAGGATCTCTTCCTTGGAAGGCTTGTTTTCAAATGTTACGAATACAGCAGCTGTGTGTCCGTCTGAAACAGGAACACGGAGACACTGTGTTGTGATGTTGGGAGCTGTAGCCTTAACGATCTCGTTGCCCTTGATCTCGCCCCAAACCTTGAGAGGCTCCTGCTCTGACTTCTCTTCCTCGCCGCCGATATAGGGGATAAGGTTATCCACCATTTCAGGCCATGTCTCAAAGTTCTTGCCTGCGCCTGAAATTGCCTGATAAGTACAAGCAAGTACGTTCTTCAGACCGAACTTTCTGAGTGGGTGGAGTGCAGGAACGTAGCTCTGGATAGAGCAGTTTGACTTAACAGCGATGAAGCCTCTCTTTGTGCCGAGACGCTCGCGCTGAGCCTTGATGATCTCGATGTGCTCAGGATTGATCTCCGGCACTACCATAGGAACATCGGGTGTGAATCTGTGTGCGGAGTTGTTGGAAACGATAGGGCACTCAGCCTTTGCATAAGCTTCCTCGAGAGCCTTTATCTCGTCCTTCTTCATATCAACGGCACAGAAGCAGAAATCCACCATGCCTGCGATCTTCTCAATGTCGTTTGTTGCGTCCATGAGTACCATGTCCTTCATGGCTGCAGGCATAGGAACTGCCATCTTCCAGCGGCTTCCTGCTGCCTGTTCATATGTCTGACCTGCGCTTCTTGGTGAAGCTGCAAGCACCTTTACATTGAACCATGGGTGGTTCTCCAGCAGGGTTGCAAATCTCTGGCCTACCATACCCGTTGCACCTATAATACCTACGTTGTACTGTTTCATACTTACCTCTCCTTGAAAAAAATTTCCTAAAAATAACAAAAACCGGTTGCAAACCGGCTCATCATGCGTTATAATAGAAATGTTGACATATCATATACGAATATGCCGATAGCTCTCCATCAAAAGCATGATGACAGCTGCAGACCTGTTAAGTGTGCAGCCAGAGCTGAGTTTACCGGAAACAGCCCTTCGGCGGCATTGCCTTTCGCTGTACACCATAGGACAGGTGGTCCCGTGCACAGGTACTTTTCGCAGCCGCGCCTCTACCTTGTAACTATAATATCACTTTAGCAGCGTGTTGTCAACAGTTTTCGGAAATTTTACAAAAAATATTTGAAAGGACGGCAGCCATGAGTATCCTCACTGATACAGAAGAGGTCCTTTTCGGGATGAAAAATGAAAAATACGCTGTATTTATGCAGAAGCTCGTTCCTGACCACAGCGCTGACCACTTCATCGGCATAAAAACTCCCGAGCTGAAGAAGCTTGCAAAGGATATGCGGAAGCGCAGTGATACTGATGAATTTCTCAGTGAGCTGCCTCACAGATATTTTGAGGAGGACCAGCTCCATGCTTTCATCATATCGGAGGAGAAGGACTTTTCACGCTGTATCATGCTGACAGAAGCCTTTTTGCCATATGTTGACAACTGGGCGACATGTGACCAGCTTTGTCCGAAGGTTTTCGCAAAGCACCGCAGTGAGCTTATCCCCTATGTGGATAAATGGATAAGCTCGGGGCTCACCTACAGTATCAGATTTGCCATAGGCGTACTGATGCGGCATTTTCTCGGCGAAAGCTTTCTCACTGAATATGCTGACAGAGTTACAGCGGTCATTTCAGATGAGTATTACATAAATATGATGCGTGCGTGGTAC
This sequence comes from Ruminococcus flavefaciens, assembly GCA_004554385.1. Lineage (GTDB taxonomy): Bacteria > Bacillota > Clostridia > Oscillospirales > Ruminococcaceae > Ruminococcus > Ruminococcus flavefaciens_T. Next base: position 8,367 of record SFMO01000158.1, on the reverse strand, counting down.
TTTGCAACGGCACTTGCCAAGAATTACGATGAGGTGATTCCTTACATTGAGCAGAAGTGCCTTGATAAGTGGACTCACAACAAGACCATACAGAAGGCTGTTGAGAGCTTCCGCGTTTCGGATGAGCACAAGCAGTACCTCCGCACTCTGAAAATAAAAGGAGAATAAAATTGGAACTTCTTAAATCGGATTTTTACTATGAGCTTCCCGAGGAGCTCATTGCGCAGACTCCCATAGAGCCGCGAAATGCCTCACGCATGATGTGCGTTGACCGACAGACGGGAGCAATAACCCACGACCACTTCTATAATCTATGCGAGTACCTAAGAGAGGGTGACTTGCTGGTAATGAATGATTCAAGAGTTATCCCTGCAAGGCTTTACGGCGAGAAGATCGGAAACCAGACCTTTATCGAGTTCCTTCTGCTGGAGCAGAAGGGCGACAAGCTCTGGGAGATAATCTGCCGCCCCGGAAAGAAAGCAAAAGTGGGTACACGCTTTTCATTCGGCGGCGGAAGGCTCATTGCAGAGGTAGTAGAGGTCAAGGACGACGGCAACAGAATAGTACAGTTTGAGTGTGATGGAAATTTCTTCACCGCTCTCGAGGACGTGGGACAGATGCCTCTTCCGCCGTATATCAAGGAAAAGCTGAAGGACCGTGAGCGCTACCAGACTGTTTATTCAAAGGAGCTTGGCTCAGCTGCCGCTCCTACGGCAGGGCTGCACTTCACCCCTGAAATGCTGGACGACCTTCGCTCGCGTGGGATAAAGACTGCTTTTGTGACCCTTCATGTGGGACTTGGTACCTTCCGCCCCGTAAAGGAGGACAACGTCCTCGATCACAAAATGCACAGTGAGCACTACTATCTCCCGAAGGAGACTGCCGACCTGATAAATGAGACAAAGAAAAACGGGGGCAGAGTTATCGCTGTGGGAACTACGACATGCCGTACTCTTGAGAGCGTGGCTACATTTTACGGGGATATTTCCGAGCACGAGGGCTACACGGATATTTTCATCTATCCTTCCTATGAGTTCAAGTGCATAGACGGACTTATCACCAATTTCCACCTTCCCGAAAGTACTCTCATAATGCTGGTTTCAGCATTTATGGGCTATGACAACACCATGAATGCCTATAAGACGGCTGTGGAGGAGCGTTACCGATTCTTCAGCTTCGGCGACAGTATGTGTATATTATAAGAAAAATATTTTTAATGAGGAGATAAAAATGAACGGAATTGATCTGACAGATTTTTTCAAAGGAATAGTTGATTCAGAAGAAGGACCTATCGTTATATGCAATCTTGATTACAGAATAGTTTACGTAAACCCAAAAGCAGATGTATATTATGAGCCTGTCAAACCCCTTGCAGGCAGACTTCTCGCTACTCTCATGGATGAGGAGATGATGAGCAAGGTGGTTATGAGCGTCGAGTGGTTCAAGGAGGATGTGAAAAACAATAAGGTCTTTGCGCTGCATGACAAGGTAAATAATATGGATATGTATATCCTCTCTATCAGAAATTCCAAAAAAGAGCTTATCGGCTTCTATGGACGCCGTGAGGACAGAACTCCGGAACAGGGAAAGGAATTCGACCTGGACTGAGCTTCAGTGCTTGTCGTACGCTCTGTGAGCGGATAGTATACTCCCTACCGGCACTGACTGCTGTTATCTATTTATTTTTATAAAGGAGCGACTATGTTCAAACTTCTTAAAACCGACAACAAAGCCAGAAGAGGTACATTTGAGACCGTTCACGGCACATTTCAGACGCCCTGCTTTATGAATGTGGGTACTGCCGCTGCTATAAAGGGCGGTATATCCTCAGTGGATCTCAAAGGGCTGAAAACTCAGGTGGAGCTATGCAACACCTATCACCTTCATCTCCGTCCGGGTGACCATGTGGTAAAGCAGATGGGCGGACTCCATAAATTCATGAACTGGGATAAGCCCATACTTACCGACAGCGGTGGATTTCAGGTGTTTTCTCTGGCGCAGCTCCGCAAGATAAAGGAGGAGGGGGTATATTTTGCCTCCCATATCGACGGTCACCGCATATTCATGGGACCTGAGGAGAGCATGCAGATACAGTCGAATCTTGGCTCGACTATTGCAATGGCATTTGATGAATGTATCGAGAATCCCTCACCGTATAAGTACGTTGCGGCTTCCATCGAGCGCACAACGCGCTGGCTCATACGCTGCAAGGAGGAAATGGAACGTCTCAACAGCCTTCCCGATACTATAAACAAGCAACAGATGCTTTTCGGTATAAATCAGGGCTCCACATTTGATGACCTGCGCATAAAGCACATGGAGGACATCTCAAAGCTTGACCTTGACGGCTACGCTATCGGCGGACTTGCCGTGGGCGAGGCAACAGAAGAGATGTACCGCATTATCGATGTGGTAGAGCCGTACATGCCTGTTGACAAGCCACGTTACCTCATGGGTGTGGGAACTCCTTCAAATATCATTGAAGCCGTTGCAAGGGGAGTTGATATGTTCGACTGCGTAATGCCAAGCCGAAATGCCCGTCATGCAACTGTATTCACATGGAGCGGTATCATGCACCTGGGCAACAAATGCTATGAGACGGACCCGAGACCTGTTGACGAGCAGTGCGACTGTCCGACCTGCCGAAATTTCAGCCGTGCCTATATCAGACATCTTTTCAAGGCAAACGAGCAGCTTGCAGGCAGACTTGCCGTACAGCACAATCTTTATTTCTACAATACTCTTACAGAGAAAATAAGAGAAGCCATCGATGAGGACAGATTTGAGCAGTTCCGCGGCAAATACTCCCAGCTTCTTGCAACAAGAATATAAGAGCTAAGCTCTGAAAAAACGGAGATAATATGGAAACTTTTCTTTTTATTTTAATGTTTGCGGTCTCTGTCGCTGTGACCGCCGTCTTTTTGCATGAGACCAGGAGCGACATAACAGGAAACGAACACGCCGACAAAAGACTTGCCGCAATACGCAGAGTATCACTGTGTGCGGCGATTTTCCTTGCTTTCACGGCAGCCGCGGAGCTTTTCGGCATAATCAATATGGGGGCTTATTCGGGAGCCTTTGCCGTTCTCGGTGCAGCAGCAGGTATCTCGGCACTCGTCTGTACCATGAACAAAAAGCGGAAATACCACACAGCAGTCTGGGTGATAAGGTCTTTGCTCATTGCAGCCGTACTTGAGGTCACAGTATTCAATGCCCCCACTTACCGACTATGGTTCGGAAACTACAGCAGCGTTTACTTCTCGGCAGAGGAGTGCTCTGACGGCAATGACTTCAATTATGATCCCGAAACAGGCAGGCTGGCAGTCCGCGGCGACAGAACGTCCGTCTTTACATTTGATGACCTGGGCTTTGAGGTGGCAGACGTTTTCGTTGACCTTGACTTCGATACACGTACAAAGGCGGCTGAGGTCTCTGTTGATGCAATGGACGAGACCCGTGCTGTTGATTACAGACCTGACATCGCTGAGGGAAGACCTGTTGTCAAAAGACCGCACTCACAGTACGTTCAGCTCCATCTCTCGGGAGATGTCAGCAAAATGAGAGTATCAGTGAGTCCGTTCAACAGCGGAGCGATATACATAAAAGGAATAGGCATCAACAAGCAGATACCCATGCATATTTCATGGGCAAGACTCTTCCTAATCATATTCGGCATAGTTTTCTGGCAGCTTATGATGAACAGCAGGAATATGCAGCAGAGCATTGCCAAGAATAAGCGGGTGTTCCGTACCGCAGCTGTACTCATAACTGATATTGCCTGTCTTGCGGCGGTGGTCATCACCTTTGTAAAGATGGACAACTACTCCATAACAGATATAATGAAGTGCAGTATGGGAAATCAGATGACTCAGGAGCTGGTAGAAGCCTTTGAGAACGGCAGCACCAGTCTTCTTGAAAAGCCCTCTGAGGAGCTGAACAGCTTTGATACTCCTTATACAGGCGACGCCCGTGACAAATCAGGACTTGAATATCAGTGGGACCACGTTTACTTCAACGGTGAGTACTACAGCTATTACGGAATAGCTCCTGTGGTCCTGTTATTCCTTCCGTATCACAAGCTGACGGGATATTATTTTCCTGACTCAATGGCGGTACTGCTCTTTGCGCTCATAGGAATTATCGGACTTACCAAGCTCTACAGGGAGTTCCTCAAAAAGCTTTTCCCGAAAACTCCTACAGGCATCGCCATTGCAGGACTTATCATCATACAGGTGGTGAGCGGCATATGGTTCAGCATAGGCAGACCCGAGTTCTACGAGATAGCAATGTCCGCAGGCTTTGCGACGCTGACATGGGCGGTATACTTCATGCTGTCCGCGGACATAATAGGAACGGAAAAGCCATCGCTTACGCGTACAGCCGTATCATCGCTTCTCTTTGCAGTTGCAGTACTGTGCAGACCTACTCTTGTGCTATACTGTATAACCGCAGGAGCCTTCATGCTCCTTGCTTTGCCGAGAGCGGCAGGAACAGGAAAAAAGGGCAGAAAGGAGCAGGAAGGCTCACGGAAATTCCGCTATCTCCTCTGTGCACTGCTTCCTATGGTATGTATCGGAGCCGTTCAGATGTGGTACAACTATGACCGTTTCGGCTCACCCTTTGAGTTCGGAATACAGTATTCACTTACTATCAATGACTTCACAAGGACTCAGTTCCACAGCAGGCTCTCTCTTGTGCCGATATATAATTATATGTTCAATCCGCCGGTATTCTCCATGACATATCCGAATATCAGCACGGAATTCCAGTATCTCAACGCAGGCGGCTTCTTCTATGCTGACCTTCCGTCCACAAGAAATACCTCGGGACTTTTCTTCCTTGCACTGCCGATGTTTGCGTATCTGTTATCGCTCAAAGCGCTCAAACAGCTTCGCGGCAGAAAGAAAAAGCTCCTTATGGCATTTTATATCGGAGTGCCGTGTCTGCTTATCCCCTTCGGCATAATCGCCTCTGTATGGGAGAGCGGCTATGCAGTGCGCTACATGGTGGATTTCGCGTGGCAGTCGCTTCTCGGAGCATTTGCGATAATTTTCTTCCTCTTTGAAAGACTTACCGACCGCACCAAGAAGAAGCTGGTATACGGCTTTATGTGGTTTGCGACTATGTGGGCGCTGATAGTCGGGGGAGTACAGGCATTCAATCAGGCTTTCCGCTTTGATGAATTTGACATGAGCTATCCTGAGATGGCATTTGACGTACAGAGAATATTTGCATTCTGGAACTGACAGAGCCGGGTGTCTGAAACTAAGAACAGAGCGGGAGGCGGCAGTGACGCTGCACCTGCAATGAACTGCGAAAGGAAAAACGTTATGGTATCAAATGAAGAACTTGAAAAGGTACGGGAAATATTCCGCGGTGACAGATTTGCAACAGAATCGGGCGCAGTAATTGACGAAATAGGCGACCACTATTCAAAATGCAGCCTCGTTATCAACGAGCACCACAAAAACGCTATGGGAGGCGTAATGGGCGGAGTGTACTTCACTCTTGCGGATTTTGCCTTTGCTGTCGCATCGAACTGGCAGCAGCCCGGAGTTGTGGGACTTAACTGCGACGCATCCTTTATCGGAGTGCCGAAGACGGAGCGTATAGTTGCCGAGGCAAGGCTTATCAAGGACGGAAGAACTATCTGCTGCTATAATGTTGACATAAGGGACGAGCTGGGCAATCCTGTTGCGGCTGTCCAGTGCGTAGGATTCAGAAAGGCATAAAATCCCTCAGCCTTACAACAAAAAGCCATGAAGCGATACTGCTTCATGGCTTTTCTTATACCTTTTCGGATTTTCGTGCAGATTTTTTTGCTTTTTTGACCTCATACATCTTGTCGTCAGCCATTTTTATGATACTGAAAAGGGTGTCGTCCTTTTCAACTACGGTGATGACGCTTCCGATACTTGCGGAAATGGTGTAAGGCTTCTGAACGAGCTTGTTAAGCTCATCAAGAGACTTGTTTATCTTCTTTGCGAATATAGCGGCATCGTTTTTGCTTGCGTTGGGATTGAAGTATACGAACTCGTCTCCGCCGAATCTTGCACAGATACCGCTCTTGCCGCAGCAGGTGCTGATAGTGCTTGCAAGGCGCTGAATAGCAAAGTCGCCTTCATTGTGACCGTAATTATCGTTTATGAACTTCAGACCGTCCATGTCGATGAAGCTTATCATTATCTGCCTGTTGTCAGCAGCGCATTCCTTAAATATGTCGTCTGCACGGTTGTAGAAGCCGTTTCTGTTATAGATATTGCAAAGCGGATCGATGACATAAAGGCGGTTGAGCTCGTCGTTAGCCTTGTTCAGGCGGAAGAGCTTACGGATATTTTCAAGGGAGTTGCTGAGTATCATGGTGAGGGTGTGACAGAGGAGACTGTACGTCGGAAATTCACTGTTGGTAAAAATGTAATAACCGAGGCATCTGTCGCTGTAATGGAGCGGAAGGAAGTAGTTTACGCAGCCGCGCTCCTCGAAGCCCTCCGGGAACATTTCACTGCTGGGAAAATATTCCACACTTCTGCATCTGCCCTTATCCCAGATAAGAGGAGCACTCATAAACTCCGAATAATAATCAGGGTCAAGGGGAGCTTCGCTGGAATTGAACTCATCCTGCCAGTTCTCGCTGAGACAGAGGGTGAATTTTTCACAGTCCAGCTCACCGATAAGGCTTGCGATCACCTTGAAGTACTCCTCGGCGGTCTCAGCCTCAGCCAGAGCTGCGGTAAGGCGGTTTATCATATGGATATTATTATTGGTATCCTCAGTCTTGCGGTAGGTGAGCTTTTTGTATTCAATGAGCTCATCGGTGCCGGAGCTCTTGCAGCCGCAGCTTTCTGTGAGCGCAGGCTCGGCGTCGAGTATAGTGCTCCGAGGCTGATCGATGCCGTCAATGACATTGCAGATTATCTCCAGAGCGGTACGGCCGACTTCGTAAAGCGGACACTTGACCGATGTGATCGCAGGGCTGGAATTACGTGCACTGAATGTATTGTCAAAACCTGTTACTATTATATCATCAGGGATCTTGTATCCCATCTTTTCCAGTGATGAGGTGACTGTGAGAGCCATACTGTCATTGGCGCAGACAAAAGCGTCAGGGAGCGGAAGTCCCGATTCTGCGTAGTCGTCAATTGCGAGCTTGCCGTCATAGCTTTTGAAATCACCATAGAATACACGTCTTGGATCAACATCAAGACCGTTTTCCTCCATAGCGCTAACAAAAGCGTCATAACGAGCTTTGCCGTCGGGGTTTCCGAGGGGACCGGAAACGAAATTGATGACCCTGGCACCGTGATCACGTATTATGTGGTTCACGAGCCTTTTCATAACGCCGAAGTTATCTATACTTATGTCGTAGAAATCCGAGTTTTCGTGGTTTTCAAAAACAACAGCCGGTATCCCTGCGGCAATGACTTTTCTGAAAATGCTGTTGCGCATGGCGGTATCTCCGAAAGTGTTTGTCATCAGGATAGCGCCGTCAAATCGTGTATAATCGATAAGGTTATAGATACTGCTCTCTCCGATGTCAAAGGTAGCGCTTCCGACCATGCCGTCGAAGCAGGCTACATAAGAGACGTTGACGTTGTTGGCATACGCGTATGTATTCAGTCCTTTGAAGACGTTGTGCTGGTACTCTTCATCAAGTCCTGAAACAACAACAACGATCTTTTTTGTCTTGTTTGTATCCATTATATCCCCTCTTTATGTTTAATAATGCTTGTAACAGCGTATGTATATATTAATATTATACCACTTTTATTGAAAAAATAAAGAGAATTATATGAAAAATATATGTACAAAAGGATTTTTGTGAGATGTTACATGAAAATGATATAATGTTTGTGCATAAAGCTAAACACAGAAAGTTCATAGTATATATAGAATAGGTAATACCAATCAGGCGGGTAAGGATATTGATATAATATGGCAAAAAAGTAATACAAAAGGATAGCATTTTATGCATGAAATGATACCGAAAAACTGGGATAGAACAATAATGTATAAAAACTTGGAAAAAGAATAGCTGAAAATGTACATAAAAAGCAAAAAATGAGCAAGCAAAAGAATACTTAGCAAGAATTGACTTGAATAGTTCATAGAAATGTAATAAAATGATAACAGAAGCTAAGGAAAAGGAGGGACGTAAAACCGGATCGGGCTTTAACGCTTTTTCTTAGTGAGAAAAGGGAAAAATCATCATTTTAACTTATTTAAAAATGGAAAGTGAGGAATGATCAACATGAAAAAGGGCGCATTCAAGAAGCTTGTCAGTGCCGGAATCACGGCAGTGATGGCGGTTTCAAGTGTACCTGCGATCCCCGCAGCAGTTGTTCACGGAGCTGATCAGCAGACCAGAGG
>SFMO01000157.1 GCA_004554385.1 Ruminococcus flavefaciens | reverse complement strand
GCTTGAAGCGTTCAACCGTTTCGACAAGGAGCAACAGGCAGAAGTTAAACTGGAGGTAGACAGGATTGAACGAGAATACAAACGATGTGTCGAAGAATGGGGAGAATGACGAGCAGGAACTTGAAAGGCTGCGGTCAGAAGCTGAAGCCGAGATAGAACAGGATATTGCTGCAAGACCACCCGATGATACACCCCTTCCCGAAGCTCCGCCTGAAAAGAAAAAGCAGGAACGTGAGCTGCCCGACTGGATGCTTGACAAGACTACGGTCAACGAGCTGAAATTCTGCAAGCTGTTCACGCAGAAGCACCCCATGAAGTGTATCGGCGGACGGTTTTTCGACTATGATGGACTGGTTGACGAGAATGCTCTCGGGGCGGAGGTCTATCGTATGCTCCGTCAGGGAGTGTGGATAGGGCTGTCAAAAAAGGTCTTGCAGATCATGGACGCACTCAGGTTCTATACATACAGCGAACCGATACCGCCCGACATGAACTTTATCCATGTGCAGAACGGCAAGCTGGATCTCAAAGGCAATTTCTATCCCAACAGAGAGTTCTGCACCAACCGCCTGAACATCTGTTACGACCCGAATATCCGAAAGGGTGCGTATTATCCCGAAAAGTTCCTGACATTCCTCATGGAACTGCTCACCCCCGAAGATGTGACAACCTTGCAGGAATATCTCGGCTATCTGCTGATACCCTCCACAAAAGGGCAGAAGATGATGTTCCTCATCGGGCAGGGCGGCGAGGGAAAGAGCCGTATCGGTATCGTTCTCCGTGAGATATTCATGGACAATATGCTGACGGGCAATGTTCACCGAATCGAGAACGACCGCTTTTTCCGCTATAACCTGAAAGACCGTCTGCTAATGGTCGATGATGATATGCAGATGCAGGCGCTGTCCTCCACGGGATATATCAAGAACCTCGTCACCGCCGAAACGCCGATAGATGTTGAAGCCAAAGGCAAGCAGTCGGAACAGGCGCTCCTGTACACAAGGCTGTTGTGTTTCGGTAATGGCAGTCCCAAAACGCTCTATGACAAGAGCAAAGGATTTTCACGACGAATGATAATCCTCACCACCCTGCCGCCGCCCGAAAAGCGAATCATTGACCCCTATATCGCCGAGAAGTTCTGTGCTGAGAAAGAGAAGATATTCTGCTGGATGTATGACGGACTGCTGAGACTTCTTGCCAACAATTACCGCTTTACGATCTCCGACAGGGCAAGGCAGAACGTCATGGAGACTATGCAGGACAACTGCAATATCACGGAGTTTCTGGAAGATACGGATAGGGTACAGTACAGTGAAAATCTGCGGGTCGCTTCATCGGTGCTGTATGACAGTTATTATCATTGGTGCGAGGACAACGCCCTCACAGCCCTGAAACGTGAAACTTTTGTATCATGGCTCAGGCAGAATGAAGCGGCATATCATATCAAGTATGATCTCAATATTCCGAGTGGGAGCAGTCATGTCCGAGGATTCAAGGGTATTGCATTAAAGTTTAAGTCGAGTGGTTATTAAGGCGTGTAGGCGTGTAAAGCACGATTTTACGAGCTTTCAGGCGTGTGGGGCAGGCGTGTAAACACGGAAACGGCGTGTGCTTTACACGCCAAACGCCTATTTACACGCCACGGTCACACGCCTAAAACGGCATATTTACGCCGTTTACACGCCCACACGCCATTTTTGTAAGTCGCACCTATATTATGTATGTGATGTATGTGCAAAATCAACCGGGGAATATCCCATTTCAATGTCATTCTTGCGGCGCATCACCAGACTTTATGCGAAACGCTTGACTTTTACCACTTTAAAGTGTAACATTGAAGATGAAGGGATGTTCCGTGTCTCCCCGACAAGGGGAAGGAGGAACAATGTTAGACAGAATATCCCACACAAACACATCGGCTCTCGGTAATGGAGTAACGTAGCAGACACGATACGGACAGGCAGAATATTATTACGCTGTCAGCCGTGAGATACTTGCCGACCTCGTCAGCAAGAACCTTATCACCGAGGAACAGCGCAGAAAGATCGACGAGCTTGACCGTGACATGATCTTCTCCAATTATCCGTCTATCGAAGATTTTGGCTTAGGAGGTATCACAGATGCTTAATATTTCCGAATTGGCAATGAACCGCAGTCGCAAGGTCATTACCGTCTGCAACGGTGAACGCCGTGAATGGTCTGACCGTGAGGAAGCACAGCACTTCTTTCTTGAAGCGATGATGGCATCGGACGGCGAGGAGCATGAAAGAAACGAGTGCATTTTCATTCAGTTGCAGAATGGTCTGACCTACTGCACAGACGAAGATTAGGTGATTTGGTGCGGAACAGGCGGTAATGCTTGTTCCGTATTCAAAAAGCAACAGGTCATCTAAACCGTAAATATGTATCAAAATCGGAACAGTAAAAACAGGAGCTGATGTTTATGAAGAAAATGACAGTGATCCCTGCCGTGTCGAAATTACAGCAGGGGCGGATAAGAGTGGCTGCGTATTGCAGAGTATCGAGCAACAAGGACGATCAGGAGCATTCCTATGAAACACAGGTTCGGTACTTCACGAGCCTGTACAGAGGTTCGGAGACATCGGAGCTTGTCGGTGTGTACGCAGATGAGGGCATTTCGGGGACGAGCATGGATAAGCGTGTGGAGTTTCAAAGGCTCATGGAGGATTGCAGAGCAGGCAAGATTGACCGTATCGTCACGAAGTCTATCAGCCGTTTCGCCCGAAATACTAAGGACTGCCTGAAATCTATCCGAGAGCTGAAAGAGCTGGGCATTACCATAGCATTTGAAAAGGAAAATATCGACACGGCAAGGCTATCGGACGAAATGATGATTACCGTCATGGGCGGTCTTGCTCAGGAGGAATCGCAGTCCATATCCAACAACGTCCGCTGGGGCATTCAAAAGAAAATGGCATCGGGTACGTTCGGACATTGCCGTGTCCCATACGGTTACACCAAAGAGAGGAAAACAGGTGATCTTGTCATTGACCCCGATAAAGCCGAGGTCGTCCGCAGGATATTCGATATGTATATCAGCGGAATGGGTGCAAGGAAGATCGCTCTTACTCTGACCGATGAGGGCATACCCTCACCCACAGGAAAGGCGTGGAATCAAAAGACGGTGCTGAATATTCTTGAACAGGAGAAGTACATCGGTGATACCCTCTGGCAGAAAACCTACTCCAAGTTCATGGGCGAGAAGTTCATTCCCAATTCGGGACAAGTTCCGCAGTATTACATTGAGGGCAGTCACCCCGCAATTATTAGCAAGGAGAAATACGCTATTGTCAGGGATATGCGGAAAGCGTCCACACCGCAGAAAAGCACTAAGATCGAATCTCCGTTTAGAAAGAAGCTGATATGCGGAAAGTGCGGTCACACCTATGCCCTGATACGCTCCAAAAAGCGTGACTATTGGCAATGCGGTTATCGTTATGATGTAGGAAATCCCTGTGATAATATCGTCCTCTATGATGATGAATTACAGAACGCTTTCACAGCTTTGTGCGATAAGCTCCATACTCATAATGCAGAGATCATCGGCAAGTGCTATGCACAGCTCACAGAGCTTCAAAGGCTTATGGAGTACGGTACGGCGGAGGGAGCAAATCAGCTCAAAACCCTTGCCGACCTCAAAGAACAGAAGCACAGGCTCGCTACGCTGTATCGCAAACGCTTTATCACCACCGAGAAGTATGACAGAGAGGTCACGGAGATTGATATGCAGATCAGCAGACTGTCACGGAGCATGGAAAGAGCTAACGACAACAAGGATAAGACCATTGACGATATGGAGACCCTTGCGGAGCTTTTCAAGAACTATGACGGTACTCCCGAAAGCCGTAAGGAGATACTTGAAACGGCAGTCGAGAGCATCACAATTTCGGGCGATACGCTGACATTCAGTCTGTTATGCGGATTGGAATTTACAGAAAGGTTGGATAGGAATGGCAAGTAAAAAGACACCCTACGGCTACATTCTGGCAGAGGGCAGGATCGCCGTTGATGTTGAGGAAGCGGATATTATCCACCGTATCTTTGATGAAAAGGCAAACGGCTTATCGGGCAGTAAGATCGGTGCAACGCTTTATGATGAACAGATACCCTATTTCTCGGAGGATAAGAAAAAAGCTATCGACAAGGTGTACGGTATCCTCCGTGACGGGCGGTACTGCGGTGCGGACGGCTATCCTGCAATCATTTCGGAGGACGTTTTCGGGGCTACAAACATCGGAAACTCAGCCAAAACAGTGAAAGTTCCCGATACCTATACGATGTTGAAAAAGATGTCATTCTGTACCGTATGCGGTACGAATATGGTTCATTTCTCCGACAGATCGGGCTTCAAACGCTGGCGGTGTACGCATAAGGGCTGTGCCAATTTTCAGCCGAGGATTCCCGATGACCTCTTTGTGTCGGCGGTGCAGAGCATTATGAACGCTGTTGTCGATGAACCCGATAGGCTTGCCACTGGTACGCCCCTAACTGTGTATGAGCCTACCGACGAAATACGGCAGGCTGAAAGAGAAATATCTCAGCTCTGTGCCGTTCAGCCGATAGAATATGAGCTGATAAAGGCGAAAACTCTTGAATTAGCGGTTATGAAATTCAACGCCTGCACATACAGCAGAGAGCCGTATATCACGCAGGAGCTTCAAGAAATAATTGTAGAACATGAGCCGTCCGAAACGATCAATAGGTCGCTTTTAACGCAGATCGTAAGCAGAATAACCGTTGATGAAAACAAGGTTATAGCGATAGAGTTCAGAAACGGAAAGCGTATTGCATACAAGGAGGAGAACAATGCCGAAGAATAACGATATGGCATCGAATGTCACGATGATACCAGCCCTTTCACCTGCCGAGCTGAAACGCTCCAAATACAAGCAAATTCGTGTAGCTGCCTATTGCCGTGTGTCTACGGACAGCGAGGAGCAAGCGAACAGCTATCAGGTGCAGATCGAGTATTACACCAACCTCATCAATTCCAATCCCGAATGGACGCTTGCAGGCATATTCGCAGACGAGGGCATCAGCGGTACGCAGACCAAGAACCGCAAGCAGTTCAACAAAATGATACGCAAGTGTCAGCAGAAGAAAATAGACCTTGTGCTGTGCAAGTCTATCAGCCGTTTCGCCCGAAACACTGTGGATTGTCTTGAATATATCCGTGAACTGAGACTACTCGGCATTGGCGTTATCTTTGAGAAAGAGAACATCAACACCATGATGATGAACAGCGAATTTATCATTTCGCTGTACGGTTCGTTCGCTCAGGCAGAGAGCGAGAGTATCAGCAAAAATGTATCGTGGGGTATCGAGAAATCTTTCCGTGAGGGCAAGGTTAAGTATGTTCTCGACAAGACCCTCGGCTACCGTATGGGCGAGGACGGTGTGCCGTACATCGTGGAGGAAGAAGCGGAGGTGGTTCGCCGTATCTATGTGATGTTTCTTGACGGTATGAGTATGCAGGGCATCGCAGACCAGCTTCAATCCGAGGGTATCAAACGCAGAAGCGGTTCGTCAACATGGAACAGGGCGAATGTGAATTTTATCCTCAAAAATGAGAAATACGCAGGCGATGCAATCCTCCAAAAAAGCTACACCATCGACTGCATCACCCACAAGCGTGTGAAGAACAACGGCGAAAAGAACAAGTACATCGTTCATGACTGCCACCCTGCCATTATTGACCGTGATACATACAACCGTGTTCAGCAGGAGCTTGCGAAGCGTGGAGCTATCAAAAAGCGCTCTGCAAAGGCGAGGACGGAATTGGGGCAGTATTCAAGCAAATACGCCCTGACCGATATTCTGATATGCGGAGAGTGCGGAACGGCATACCGCAGGGTAACGTGGACTTCACACGGTCACAAGCGTATCGTGTGGCGGTGTATCAGCAGGCTCGACCACGGCAGTAAATATTGCAAGCATTCTCCCTCTATCAGCGAGGAGAAGTTGCAGGAAGCTATCGTCAAGGCTCTGAATACTGTTTACTCCCGAAACGGCGATATGCTTGCCCGAATGGAGCAGAATATCCTCATGGTAATCGGTGACAACGGCGATATGCAGAAAGAGACCGCCAAGATAAAGAAACGCCTTGACGAGATTGAGGACGAAAGGGACGCACTTGTCCGTCAGATCACAAGCGGTGCAGTTGATGAAGATGCCCTCGACAAGAACTTTGAAAGCCTGAACGATGAGGAAGCCTACCTGAAATCCCGGCTTGACGATATGCGGAGCAAGGCGAAACTCAGCGAAGAAAAGAAATACGCTCTCATGGCTGTCGGTGAGGAGCTTCGCAAGCATGACTGTCACCTTGCCGAATATGACGATGTGACCGTCCGCAAGGTCATTGAGGTCATCAGAGTGCTGTCCAAGACCGAGGTACAGATCATCTTCAAGGACGGACATGAGATTAACGCGCCTGTGGAGAAGTGAGTTTTTTGGAGAAAGCTGTTTCTATTATTGTGAACAGCGTTGCTCCGTTTTAACGCTGATTATCCGCAATCGGGACTTGAAAATCTTATTGAGTTGTGGTATAATATATTAGAATTGAACGACACTAACCACAGAAAAAGAAATATGTGAGGAAACAAATATGAAACGTGAAGATATACAGAAAATGGCTCATGACATAATTGAGAATTGTGCCGTAGAGTCTGATTATATAGAGTACAAGAAATCTGCCGAGGTTAAGAGCAGTATACTCAAAACTGCCTGCGCATTTTGCAATAATTATATGAATCGTGAAATCGGTCTTATTTTCATCGGTATAGAGGAAGTTGATGATAAGGAAAACGGTATAAAAGCTGTCCCCAAAAGACCTATTTCGGGAATTGACGTTGGGAAGATAGAATCTACTGAAAACACTATAAAGTCGTTACTTTCCAATATATCACCAAATCCGAATTATCAGCTTATTCAAGACGAAATCGACGGAAGAACGTTTATTGTTATCGCTGTTGAGCCTGGAAATGACGGTCCATATGAAACCAAACATCAAGCAGAGAAGGAAAAAAGCATAAACCTAAAAGCAGGCAGATATATTCGTGTACGGCGTGACACAAGACTTCCGAATAAGCGCGAAGAATTTGAATTACTCAAGAAGTTTGCTGACTTCCACTTTTCTTCTGAGTTGAATGAAACTGCAACAATAGATGATCTTAACTATGAATATATGAAAGAGTATCTCATTGCCACGAATGCCAAGCCTGATATTCGTTCTATGCCTAAGCTGGATATGGCACAGGCTATGGGGCTTGTCAGCCAAAGTGATTATAGCGGTTATCGTGCTAAGAACTTTGCTGTCCTGATGTTTGCTGACAAGCCGCAAGATTTCATTCCTTATGCAAGAGTTGAAGTCATTCGTGAAGCTATCGGAACGGACAAAATGGTATCTCAAGTATTTGACGGTCCGATATGGATACAAGCCAAGCGTGTCATTGACTATTTTAGTGAGACTATAATGTCTGCATATACTGTGCGAGAGCCTGACCGTGTCGGACACAGAATGGTTTATAATTATCCGCTTGCAATGTTTTCGGAACTTGCAACAAACTGTATTCTCCATAAGGAATACAGTCGAAAGGAATATATTGGTATCTATATCTATAAAGACCATATTTCTTTTATCAATCATAACAGACCCGTGCCGCCTGTTACCATTGAAGCGATGAACACAGATACGGAGTTTCGTGACCGTATTTATCTGAATCCTGAATTGAAGGAAATGTTTTTCTCACTTGACCTAATAGAGTCATACGGTTCGGGTATAAGGAGAGCCAAGAATGCTATGAAAGAAAATGGTTCTCCGGAGCTTGTTTTTGAGCCGACCAACGATACCGATGATTATACTATGGTCACTGCGTATATTAATGAGGAATTTGCTAAGATACAGGCGGAGGAAACCAAAAAAGCCAACCGCCAAGAAAACCGCCAAGAAAACCGCCGAAACCGCCAAGAAAATACTGATGATATTGAAAAGTCAATTATAGATCAGTTGCTTCTTTCACCGAAAAGCACAAGAAAGCAGCTCGCAGCAGTGCTTGATGTCAGTGAACAAACAATCAGATACCGCCTTGAAAAGCTCCAACGTGAGGGCAGGATAAGGCGTAAAGGATCTACTAAATCAGGCGAATGGATCGTAATTGAATAATCAATCTTAAACTCCCTATGTTCATCTGTTCATAGGGAGTTTTTCTCATATCCTTTGCAATGATACAAGAGCCGATTGGTTTGCTCCTATATCCAAATGGTCATACAAATTCACTATGGATAAATCCTGCACCGATATTTTGTCACTATGAACAGAAAAGGCGAGGTTAAAATTGTTATATCACTGTTTTTTTGATTCAATATCAAGCCAACAAACGATTGATATTAAATCTATCAATTTATGATACAGAAAATGGAAGTCGGTACAAAATAGGCTCGGTCATCTACGAAAACGCACTTTTTTGAACAGTTGAATCAAGTGCGAGAAATGACGATATAAGGCGATTTGAACGGTATGTATCTATACTGTTAAAGCGACATACGCTTGGTTTACCATGAATAAGGAAGTTGAAGTTACAGGAATGGAACTCAAGACAAAGGTTGGAGCTAACCTGCTGATTTGTTCAGACAATGTTGAGGCAAACTATTCATCTCTCGATCTTGTACAGGGACGTAAGGGCTTACTGGAGCCTGTATCTTCTGTAAATGGTACAACTGGTTCTTTCTGGTATACAGTAAATGCGAATGCTCGTGGTCAGAAAGAAAGTGCTGCTACAATTACACAGTACAACGAGGATACTGCTGTGGCGAATGCAGTTGCAGGCAAAAACAAATATGACAAAGCATTTAATGGTACGTATGGAGTAAAGTCTATTACAGAAACATTTACTACCGACGATATCAGTATGGCAGATGCTACAGATGGAGCTGCATATGGTTATATTGACTATGTGTTCTATCTGAAGGGCACTGGAGATAATAATGATCAGGCGCTGAAAATGACTGAGTGTAATCTGCTTTACGATGGAAAGGCTATTTCTTCACCAGTATTCGGCGAAGGTACAGCAGCTGCTGGTGTGAATATTGACCGTGCATGGCGTGTTGGTGTATTTGCACAGAATATTACTGCGAATGGCGGCGCTGGATATGATGCGGTTAAAACTGTTGACCCTGCAGCGACAGCAAATGTAGCCACTAACCAGAAGGGAATCCTTGGACTTAAAGATGCAACATATTTTACTGTGGAATCTGATAAACCAAAGGCTCAGGCAAGTGGTTCTGCGTTAGGTGAAGTTGCTAACTTTAAGAACGGAGCTTCCGGTGCTACAGGCGTGGTTCTTGATGCCGATGTTGACAGAGGTGAAACAGTATACTATAAAGTTCTTGTTCGAGTATGGCTTGAAGGCGAGGATGACACATGTAATTCCGCTACATATGCGGCTCTTCAGGATAAAAAGTGGGCGCTCAACTGCAAGTTTGAACTTGATACTGGAACTGCTGTAACTGGTATCAATACAGATACAGCCAAGGTTGCTGCTACTGGTAACGGTACACAGGATGCTACAAATCCGAAAGATGTTGAACCAGGCGCATAATGTAAATAAATGAATAATTCATAATTCCTCCACAAAGGTTTTATAGACCTATCCGATACGCTTAAAGCCCGTCGGCAATAGTCGGCGGGTTTGCATAAAAAATTTTAAGTCATCGTAGGTTCCTAAAGCCTCTATAACATAATGCCCTCTCATGTTGATTTGAGAGGGTATTTTTCTGCTTTCCGGCACATCGGGAGTTGAGTGTAAAATTTAATTAAAGCTTTGGGATTGACATATATATTTTATCAATATAGCACTTTGATGACCTCCTCGGAATGCCGGGCAAAGCGCTTGTGAAAAATACACCTGTTTGTTATAGAAATGCTAAAATATACATTCAGTATTTTAAATATGGCTATTTTGCGGTGTATATCTTCGAGTAATGTTATAT
>SFMO01000156.1 GCA_004554385.1 Ruminococcus flavefaciens | reverse complement strand
GTGAACACATCACGGAGCGTGTCGGAATAATATCGTGTAAAGAAATTGAAACTGTTCAGGCAGTTATCATCAAACCGTTCCAATATCTCACGGAACACCGCACCTCTGCCGTTGATAGCTCCGATAAGCTCATCTGTGAGCTGCTCATAGTCAAGGAAGCCGTTGCGGAACTCCGTTATGTCCCTGAACACATCATCAAAGCTGATGACGCTGTATGCGTCCTCTGAGATCTTTCCCCATACGCTCTCGTTATCCTCGGTAACAACAAATATAACGCTTTTAGCCTGCTCGTCGATGCGATAGAGCAGGATTTTTTTATCTTTACCCATATTATGCTCTTTTTTATAACGTTCAAGATAGAGTACGTTATGATAATTATATCATTACAGCCCGAAAAAGTCAAGATAATAACGTTCAAATCATGATACGTTATAGCAAATTCAAAGAAAATAACGTAGTTTATACGAATTATAACGTAATATTATGGATTTAAAAAGTGTCGTTATGGTAAAATGGGATTGTCAGGAGAGAAAGACATCTGACAGCGGAACAACATACTTCATGTTGACCGCAACCATTATAGATGCGCATCTATAAAATAATTCAGAAAGGGCGATGATAGATCGTTGAACAATGAAACAACGTGGGCAAAGCCCACACCCTTACGTCCCGACGGGACGAACCTCCTGCCGTTCCCTGTGAACGCACTCCCACCTATTATAGGAGACATGGCGGACGCTATAGCGACAACCACCTCAACGGACGTTGCAATGGCAGGAACTTCGATACTCTCGGCAGTGAGCTACTGCTTTTCAGGAGTTTACCGTATGTCCGCCAAGCGTGACCACACCGAACCTCTGGTGCTTGACACGCTGACCATAGCAGAGCCGAGCTTCAAGAAGTCACCTGTAATGTCGCTTATAAAGCGTCCGTACATTCAGTTTGCACACGACTGGAATGAGAACAACAAGCAGGATATCTTTCAATCTCAGGCAGAACGCAAGCTCCTGTTGAGCAAGCTGGAAGCCCTTGAAAAGAAGAAAGATGTGACAGCTGAGGAGATAGCCAAGCTCCAGACGGAGATAAGCAATATCCCTGCGAGCAACTTCCGCAGGATAGCGGTGGACGATGTGACACCCGAATCCCTTGTGAACCTGCTCGAAGAGAACGGCACACTGCTTATGATATCCGACGAAGCCGGAATGCTCGGTAATTTCAGCGGACGTTACAGCAACAACGTACCTAACCTTGATCTCCTGCTGAAATCATGGAACGGCGAGACCTACATCAGCGACCGAGCTACCAGAGCGAGCATTGTGCTGAAAAAGCCCTACATGAGCATCTGCCTTGCCTGTCAGCCTTATGTGTTCGACGGTATGATAAACAATCCTGTGTTTCGTGGCAGCGGTCTGATAGCAAGGTTCATGTATTGTTTTCCTGTCAGCAACATCGGTTCACGAAAGTATGATACGCAGGCTGTGCCTGAGCAAGTCGCTGAGAATTACAAGAACCTTGTGTACAAGCTCCTCGGAGCTAAGTTCACCTACCATGACGAGAAAGAGCTTTATCTGCATTTCGATGCAAAGGCATACGGAGAGTTCGTTGACTATTACAACAACTTTATCGAGCCGCACCTTGTCACGGATATGGCTTTCTGCAAGGACTGGGGCGGTAAGTATCACGGCGAACTGCTCCGACTGTGCGGTATCATTCACTGCATCAAGTGTACATTGAACGGTGTTGAGCCTGTGGAGAACCGTGTAACGCTTGATACGTTCTGCAACGCTGTTGAGATAGGCGAGTATTTTCGTGAACAGGCTATCTATGCTTACAGTCTCGGAGACATTGACCTCGGCACGATAAAGGCTGAGAGGGTACTCAACAAGATACGCTCTAAGCACATAACCAACATCAGGCAGAATGATCTTTACAAGCTGTGCCGTTGTACGCTTTTCAAGAATGCTGCCGACTTCGGTGAGACTATGGATATGCTGGAGGAATACAACTATCTCCGCCGTGAAACTATTCCGGCAGCAAACGGCTGTAATCGTGCGGGGATAATGGTCTATATCAATCCCCATATCCATACACAATAAGCATTTTAGACATTATAGGAGCTATTGTGCTTAAAATGTTTAAAGTTCATAAAACACAAACCATAGAAAGAGAGAGGTTTACACTATGAATATAACAGAAAAGAAAGCTATCGTAGACAACATTCTTGATCTTCTGATCAAGCTCACCGAGGACGGAGATAACTCCGCTCCGCAGACAACCAAAGCACCGACTTCCAACAAGGTTGAGATGCTGACTATCAAGGAGAGTGCCGAACTCATCAGCGGACTTTCCGAACACACAGTACGCCAGCTTGTGAGACAGGGCAAGGTCAAGTCCGTAAGAACAGGCGCAGGCAGGAACGGAAAAATACTCGTGAACAAGGCTGACCTTGTAGAGTATTTTCAGGGAAAGGGGGCGTGAGAATATGTACGAGTACAACGAGAACGATATCCGCAACAACGGT